>DQHS01000335.1 GCA_003524365.1 Cellvibrio sp.
TTCCCGCTGGTTTGCTCGCCAGTTTTAGCAACCCACTTTTCGGTTTGCTCACCACTTTGACCACTTGTTCGGTCACTTCAAAATCTTTGATTTTTTCGCGTTTGATCTTGGTGCCGATCACTTCTTCGATCAGCGATATTTTGTGTTCTTCTGCAGGCGTCACCAACGAAATCGCTACACCTTTTTTACCGGCGCGACCCGTGCGGCCTACACGGTGCACATAGTCTTCGGTGAAGAAGGGCAAGTCGAGGTTGACGACGTAATCCAGCCCCTGGATATCCAAACCGCGCGCGGCCACTTCAGTCGCGACCAGTACTTGGAGTTTGCCGTCTTTAAATTCTTGCAAGGCGCGTTTGCGTGAGCCCTGGGTTTTCTCGCTGTGAATTACCGCTGCATTGACCTTATCAACTTTCAATGCCTTGTGCAGATTCTCCGCTTCTTCGCGGGTACTGCTGAATACCATTACCTGATACCAGTTTTGGGTGCGCAGCAAATGGATGAACAATTCGTATTTGCGGTCGCTATCCACGGGGTAGAGCACATGCTCCACGGTTTCCGCGACTGAATTGCGCTTGGAGATGGAGATCAGCGTAGGGCGGTTCATCGCCTGTTTGCCGAGGTTAGTGACCAGCGGCGAACTGGTGGCGGAGAAAAACATGGTTTGATGCTTGCGCACGATGCTGGTGAGGATCGCGTGCATATCTGTCACAAAACCCATATCCATCATACGGTCGGCTTCATCCAGTACGGCGAATTCCACTTTTGCCAAATTGATATTGCCCAGCTCGACGTGCTCCATCAAACGGCCCGGCGTCGCCACTAGAATATCCGCACCGGCGCGCAGTTTGCTGGCCTGGCTGGTGAGTTTCACTCCGCCATACACAGTAACGATTTTAAACGGCGTGAACTGCGCAAATTGCTGCATGGCCTCGGCGATTTGCTGCACCAGTTCGCGCGTGGGCGCGAGGATCAGCGTGCGCACAAATCCCGCTTCGCAGTGTTTGGTTTTTTCCAGCATTTGCTGCAATACCGGCAGGCTGTAAGCAGCGGTTTTACCCGTGCCGGTCTGGGCGGTAGCGAGCAGGTCAATGCCACGGCGCGCAGCCGGAATCGCCTCTTGCTGGATGGGCGTCAGGGTTTTAAAGCCAATGACTTTAATGGCGTGAAGTAATTCTGGTGCAAGGCCGAGGGAGGCAAAGTTCATAAACAAATCGACTGGTTAGTATTCAAGGCCGCGCAGTATACCGGTTAACGCCCTCTATTAGGTGGCTCCGGCTTACCGAAACTACGGCTTTCTGCCTCTGGGTTGAGAATATTCGGGGTTAGGTAGTGATGGATTAATAACCAAATCGGCTAATCAGGCTGTATGAAAACCAGCCAAACAGGGCGAGAATAGCAAGAAGGTGTGCTATGCTTCGCGCCCCTCGCCGGGCCGCTCCCGGTTGGTAAAATTTGTCTTATTTGAGTTGGTATTAGAGAGTCTTATGGCAGTTAAACCCGTTTACAAAGTGATATTCCTCAACCAAGGTCAGGTTTACGAAGTATTTTGCTCTGCGATTTACCAAAGCGAAATGTACGGCTTTATCGAAATTGAAGAGTTTGTATTTGGTGAACGCAGCGGTTTATTGATCGATCCCGCCGAAGAACGGCTCAAAAATGAGTTCGCCGGTGTAAAACGCTCCTATATTCCGATGCATTCCATCGTTCGCATCGATGAAGTAGAAAAAGAAGGCCCCGCCAAAATCAGCGAGATCAAAGGCGGCGGCAGCGACAAAATCGCCCAGTTCCCCTACAGCGGATTTATGCCCAATCCCAACCTTGGCGAATAACATTTCTCAGTCTCTCGTTCCCAAGCTCCGCTTGCCTTTTTACTCCTCATTCCCAAGCTCCGCTTGGGAATGCATACCTTCCAGTAATCCTCCCACTATTCTCCGCATTCATCTTCGAACCTAACCTGCAATTCCTCGCTACACTTGCCCTATAACAAACAAGAGCAAGCGCCATGTCCAACAACAATCTCTTTCTCGCAACTGATCTCTTTTTAGCAATTGACCAGGGCGGCCAAAGCACCCGCATTGCAATCTATTCACATGCCGGCGAACAAATCTGTTGTTATTCTGCCGCCTGTGCAACCACGCATCACAAACCAGCACCGTCTCCCAACGAACCGTCTGCCTACGAACACATCGAACAAAACGGCGAAGAAATTCTTGCCGGTATTCGCGACTGCCTGCAAAAAATTCAGCAGCATCTTGGCGACGATATAACACTGATTAAAGCAGCGAGTTTTGCAGGGCAGGGTTCATCACTTTTATGTTGGAATAATCAAACCGGCCAAGTATTAACGCCAGTGTTGAGTTGGCAGGATATTCGCGGCGAACCTTACTTAAACAATATTCCGCTTACCCACCAGCAAACCCAACAATTAACAGGGTTACGTTTGTCTCCGCATTACGGCGCAACAAAAATGCGTTGGTGTTTGGAGCACGACGAGAAAGTTGTCCAAGCGAAAAAAGAAAATCGTCTCTGTATCGGTCCAATCGTTAGTTATATTTTTTGGCATTTGTTGGATAGCGATAAATACAGCAATAAAAATAGCAATAAATACAGCAGCACAGATAATGCCCTTTCAAACGGGGAGTCGTCATCCCTGCGTACGCAGGGAACCAGCTCTACACATTCGGTGGATACCCGCGTTCGCGGGTATGACGGTGCTTTGAGCCTTGTCGATCCCGGCCACGCTCAGCGCACACTCTTATGGAATCTACAGCGCAATGAGTGGGATCAATCGCTATTGGATATTTTTAAAATCCCGCGCGATGTTTTACCCCATTGCCAGTATCACAACAGCCACTTTGGCAATTTGCACTTGGGCGATCACACAATCCCCTTCACCGCGAGCGCCCGCGATCAAGGCGCATCACTTTTTGCGCGCGGTTTGCCGGAGCACGGTACCTGCTACATCAATGTCGGCACGGGCGCATTTATCCAGCGATTGAGTGAGAATTTGCATGCGCCAGAAGGTTTGTTGGTTAGCCCACTCTGGTTACCAGAAAACGCCACAGAGAAAAAATATTATGCATGGGAAGCAACCGTAAATGGTGCGGCGGCTGCGATCAGTTTTATCCAGCAACACACCGGTTTAGAAGTCACCCCGCAAGAAATTGACAGCGCGCTTGAGTTAAATCCCACAGCTGATTGCTATTTCCTGAATGCAGTCGGTGGCCTAAGCGCACCTTATTGGCGAACTGATCTGCAATCACGCTTTAGCGAAAATTTATCAGCAGAAGAAAAAATTCTGGCATGGATTGAATCCGTTATTTTCCAGATTGTTATCAACGTGCAATTAATGAATGCGTTAGGCGATACCAAAAAAATCATTATCAGCGGCGGCTTCAGCAAAGCCGATGCCGTCTGCCAAAAAATTGCAGACCTCACCAAAGCCGATGTCCACCGCAGCGATAACGCCGACGCAACCGTACAAGGCGCCGCCTGCATGGCCGCCGGTTTACCACAAAGTTGGAAGCCTGTTTTGCAGGAAGATGTATTTACCCCGCAACAAAACCCGGAATTATTGCAGCGCTTCACCAAATGGCAATCCGCAATGCAACAGTGGATTACCCCGTAGGGGCGCCGCTTGCTGCGCCCAGGTTTTCTTTCATCTGGAAAAAGGGCGCAGCAAGCAGCGCCCCTACAAATTCAGCGCGGCACATAACCAGTGTTACCAATACGCCCAATAATGCTCCTTGTAATGTGCTGTAATATTTTTGGCGCTATAAGTCACCTAGTCTTTGCGACTTCAGTCACAGGAATGACCATAGCAGTATCAGCAGGGCAGCGATCGCAGTATGGAATTTGGATAAGCCCTAACTTGGCTGCTATGGAATTATGGATATTAATAAAGCACTACTCCTTTGCCTGCTATTAATCCCTTCGCTTGTTTTTGCCCACGGTGGTAGAACAGATAAATTTGGCTGCCATAACGACAGAAAAAACGGCGGCTATCATTGCCATAACGGCGGCTCAGTTCCAAAAACCCAAAGTGTCCGCACGTCCGATAACGCAACGCGTACAACTTCAGTAAAACCTCAATCTTTAACAGCGCAACCAACAAACTCTCAAGTAAGGGAGGCGAATATTGCTGCCTACAAAGATTTGGTTTTAAAAACTCAAACAGAATTGAATCGACTTGGTTATTCAGCGGGTAATCCTGATGGGGTTTTGGGAAAGCAAACTATAAAAGCGATACAGCATTTTCAGGTTGATAATGAAATGGCTGTGGATGGTAAGCCTAGTTATTTGTTGTTGGATGTTTTGTTGGGAAAGGTGGGATGAGGTGATGTTGTTGTGTGCTAAAGCATTGGGATACTTGGTCACCCCAGCGCAAAATTCTTTAATGGTCGAAACAGGCACAGAACATACGATTGCTTACCCAAACTTTAAAACGAAAATAAGACTAACAGAATTGCTGGTGAATTGCTGGTGAATTGTTGTAGGGAATTGATGGATTAAAATTTCCTGCACTTGGTATGAATGACAAAACGGAAAAAAATCATGAACGGAAACGTAGGTGTTTTAGCGCAAACAACAGTTCTACATGAGATTCTTAAGTGGTCTACTTCTAGGCCTAATTGGCAGCGTGATGCGCTTCGACGTATTCTGGAAAAAGGCACAATTTTAGAGGAAGATTTACTGGAATTGGAGCGAATTTGTCGAGCAAACCATCAAATTGATACCGGTGTAAATCCAATTGTTTTTGTACCATTGACGCAATCCCATTTACCTGCGGCACCGGGTGTAACGGAATCAGTTTCACTTGTGTCCATAGGTGAACTCAAAAATGTGAATCGCTTGTCTTCGGATCAAACGATACCTTTGGGAGATGAAATTGGTCTTACTATAGTTTATGGTGAAAATGGAGCTGGTAAATCTGGTTATGCACGTGTAATTAAAAAGGCCTGTCGTGCTAGAGGTGCACAGCCGATAATTCGTCCCAATGCTTTTGCCCAGGCAAACGTATCTGCTGCTTCGGCGAAAATAGTATTCAAAGCTGACGGCGTTGACGTTAACTCCTCCTGGATAGACGGCATTACTGCTGATCCGCGCTTAGCTAATGTGTATGTGTTCGATTCCCTAGCTGCAGGACACTATGTGAGCGAAGAAAGCTCAGCTGCATTTACACCTTATGGCTTGGACNNCACGTTTTGCCAGCTTTGTCGAAGGCATGTGATGTGATAGAAGAAAAACTAAAAACCGATATTGCTCAGAAAAAAGCACTAATAAATGGAATTTCTTTGAATTGGAAATATGATTCCAAAACATTAGTCGGAAAATTAATCGGCAATCTTTCCGCTAAAACGAAGGCGTCTGATGTTGAGTTGCACTCGGGGTTAGACGAAAACCAAAAGCAAAGACTGCAAGATCTCCGAGAGGCATTTAAAGCTGACCCACTACAAAAGGCAAAGTTGACTCGTGCAATGGAAGCAAGACTCAATGCATTTTCCAAGAAGCTTGAAACCATTTCCATAGAGTTAGCAGATGATAATCTTTTGGTGCTTAAAAAATTACTCGATGACGCAACGCTTTCAGCCAATACTGCTAAAATTTTTGCATCAGGCCAATTTGACTCTACTTTTCTAAAAGGTACAGGAGAAAAATTTTGGGGTGTGTTGTGGAATGCTGCACGTGACTACTCTAATAATGTTGCTTATCCTGAACAGGTATTTCCGGTTGCTACTGAAGGCGCTAACTGTGTGCTTTGTCAGCAAGAGCTTAATGGGGAGACGACTAAACGCCTAATTTCGTTTGAGGCTTTCGTAAAGGATACTAGCCAAGAATCAGCAAAAAATAATGAAAAATTGGTTGTGACTACTAGTGATAAGTTAATCGCTATTGATCCTCTTGCGGATGAATTAGAAAAAATAGATGCGGATCTTGTATTATTGACGGCTGAGCAACGAACGTTACTGTCTCAATTTATCATTGTGATAGATGAGCGATTAAGATTGGTAAAACAAATTTTTACAACTCGTGTATGGGTGTCTTTTTCTGATCTTACTCCGTCACCGTTGCCGTTTATTAAATCGTTGCAAGTCACTCTTGATGCTCGTGCCAAAATGGAGGAGTCAGCACATGATCCAAATACACTTAAGGCACTAGTTGCCGAAGGTGCGGAGCTGGGAGCTAAAGATTGGTTATTTGATGTTAAGGTGGATGTGCTAGCACAAATCGAAAAATATAAAGAAATTGCTAAATTAGAACTATGCAGAAAAGATGTGGCTACTGCACAAATCACAACTAAAAGTTCAGACCTAACCAAGCAATTTGTTACTGATGCATTTCAAGAGCGATTTAAAGCGGAGCTGAAATTGCTTGGATTACGAACACTAGACGTAGTGTTAGAACCCATTAAGGGGAAAAAGGGTGAAACCAAATTTTGTCTTCGATTGGTTTCAGCAGGTAAATTAAAAGTTGTTGATATTGCGAGCGAGGGAGAGCAGCGCTGCATTGCGCTCGCGGCTTTTCTATCAGAATTATCTCAAGCAGCGCATCAATCAGCACTAGTGTTCGATGATCCAGTGTCTTCTTTAGATCATTGGCATCGCGAACGAATCGCTGAACGTCTTGTAATTGAAGCCAAGCAAAGACAACTTATAGTTTTTACACACGATGTCGTGTTTTTAAACGATCTTTTGGCTTTTGCTGAAAAAACCGATATTGATCCAAATGTTTTAACACTCGAATGGAATGATGGTTCACCAGGGTGCTACGTGGCAGGCCTACCTTGGGATAGTAAAAAACCTCTTGATTGCTTAACTGAGCTTGAGCAAAGACAAAAAGCTATCGCTGCAAAATGGAATCCTCAGCCTAATGGCGCAAATATTGAAGCAATGCGACATGCTTACTCACGGTTAAGATCTACAATGGAGCGCGTTGTAGAAGTTGAATTACTTGATGGAATTGTCTGCCGATTCGAATCTCAGGTGAACGCTGGACGTGTAAAAAGCTTGATCGGAACTACACAGGCAGAATGTGATGAGTTAAAACGATTGCTTAAGAAATGCCATCAAATAACGGATGCTCATGCTCCCTCTACCACAACGATTCCTAATCCTTCAGAGTTCATGCAGGACGTCACTGATGCCAAAAAGCTTATTGCAGATATTCGAACGCGTAAAAGGTTAGTGAATTAGATACATGGTAGGTATTCATAGATGCTATAAAAAAATCTCAGGGAAATAGTCCACCTGTGATGCAATCTAAAAAGGACTAAATTAACTAAGAGGAATCAAAGATGTCATCTACAGGAGAAAAGCCCGGTGTTGGATATTACATATGCATAAAATGTGGTCAAAACGTACATCTAAATGACCACTCAGATAGACTTCCGCCTTGTCCCAAGTGTCAAGGGACCGAATATCGTCCTTAATGTGTAGGTTGGGCAGCAATGCCCAACATCCTTTATTATAGCTGCTCCGGTTTAATTGGGTCTCTTGGTAGAGTGGGCACGGCAAGCGGCGCTCCTACGGTATTGAATTTATTTTTCATTCCCTTTCGTTCGGCCTCAATTTTTCATTCCGATTATTACGCTGCTTCGAAACGCTGCACAGAATTCACTAAAATTCAAAACAGAACTCGCATTAGTTAAAGCTCAGAATATCGATATTACAACTTTCGAGAGCGAACTCGATGAATTCAAAACAGGCTTCGCTCGGAATTTCGAGTTGGCATCCAAGAAGTTTAAGACGGCTATAGATGAAATTGACAAAACTATTGACCATCTTCAGAAGACTAAGGAAGCGCTACTTGGTTCTGAAAATAATCTCCGTCTTGCCAATAACAAAGCCGACGATTTAACAGTGAAGAAACTCACTAGGGGTAACCCAACAATGGCTACGAAGTTTGCTGAGCTTAAGAACGATTCTGATTGATTTGGCAGAGGGTCAAGGCGGAGAAAAAATTAGCTCAAATCTAAACTGACAGACACCTGTAAAAACCGGTAACTGTCAGATCAAGTCTGAGCTAGTACAATAACCCAACCTGTTTTTCTTAATATACGCACTTTCCAAAACGGTTTATGCCAATTCCAAGCAACATCAACGCAAACAACGCAAGCGATGATGGTTCGGGTACAGATTCGCGCCTGATATTCATGGTGAAATCAGTAATGTTAATATTGGCCATCGAAAAAATTACGTTGCTGTCCTGTACGCTCTGATATCCAAAAAAAACGATGCCCTGAAGCAAATTTCCGTTTTCTTGCCAATTATATTCCTGAATGAGTGAGGTCCCGGAGAGGATAGGTTTTTCCCAAGTGGTCAAATAGAAATTGAGGCTTTTTGTAATATAGTTTCCGGTGCTACTGCCCGATGATGTCTTGTCCGCGATTGACAGGCTTTGTAATTCGAAGCCATCAGGTTCAGGCTTGTAATTGTCAGTTAAAGTAATATATTCAACGTCCCACATTTCATCATTGATAGTCGATGAATTGGAAATATCGAAATGTTTGCCACCAATATCAATAAACATGTTCACCCACTCATTCGTGTAAGTGAAGTGGTGAGCGTAGTTGTCCAAGCGAGATCCATCAGGCGGAGCCAAGTCAACGTCGTACCAAAAACTGCCTGACGCAATGCTTCCCTCCGGATTTTGCTCCCATAGCGGACCGCATTGCCCCGTTACGCCAGGGTGCACGTTCGCACACTCCGCAGCTAGCGCGACCACGCCGGTAAATTTTCCTTCAATGATAACGGCGTTAGCGTTTGCTCCCGCCAATGTGATTAATGCAAGTGGTGCAGATAGAAAAAACGACTTGGCTGACATAAGGAACTCCTTTTTGATTTTGGTTAGGGAATGTTTTAGCAGAAGCAGAAGCCGGTTTATGTGTTCAATCGCAAACATGTGATAAATAGACGTTGTAATGGCCCGAAGGATGCGCATGAACGCGGTTTGGTTCCCGTGTGTTGGGACAACGGATTCGCAAGCATGGGTGGCGGTGCAAATAAATTGTAGGGGCGCTGCTTGCTGCGCCCAGTCTTTTGTTTTGCATTTTTCTTTTATTTGGTAAATTGGGCGCGGCAAGCAGCGCCCCTACGGGTGATTTTTTTGGGCGCAGCAATCAACGCCCCTACGATTCAAAGGAATGAGATATGAAATACAATCCGGATGTACATCATCGCCGTTCAATNNCTGTCGGTGAAAACGTGTTTGTGCAATGGACTAATTTACCGCAACGTTTCTCTGGTTTGGAATTGCATGTATTTGTCGTAATGCCAAATCATTTTCACGCCATCATTTCAATTAATCCTGTAGGGGCGCCGCTTGCTGCGCCCTGTTGTGTATCAAATAAAAAGGGCGCGGCAAGCAGCGCCCCTACGTTGGGGAGAATATTGCGGGCGTTTAAGTCTATTTCTGCCGTTGAGGGGAATAGGTTGTTGAATAGATCTAACCAATCTTTTTGGCAGCGCAATTATTGGGAGCATGTTATCCGCAATGAAAAAGAATTAATGACTTTGCGTCAATACATCCTGAGCAATCCGGCTCAATGGGAATTGGATTCGTTATACATGTAGGGGCGCTGCTTGCTGCGCCCTGTTTTATATTAAATGACAAGGGCGCAGCAAGCGGCGCCCCTACGGTTGGAAATTTGGTTGCGTAATTGAATATGGCGTTACGTCACGCGATCAGCTGGGCCTATGCCGCGACTGATATTGTCGCCATCATTTTTGCGCAGTGACCAGAAAGACAGCGACGAAAGAATGGTCAGGCAGCCGAGCGTAATAAATGCGTGGTGCAATGCATTGGTAACCGCTACGCGATCTGACTGCGGTAAATCACCGAGATACAAGCCGGCAATAATGGAGGCGAAGGCCAGCCCGAAGCTGATGGATAATTGTTGCAGTGAGCTGGCGATGGTGCTGGCCATGCTGGCTTGTTCGGATGACATGTCGGCGTAGGCCATGGAATTCATGCTGGAATATTGCAACGAATTAAACAGACCTTGTGCGAGGCTGATTGCGACTATCCATCCAACGGCGGTCCCGCTATCGACAGTGGCAAACAGCATAATGGTGATGCCGATCAACAGTGTGTTAATGATCAGCACAGAGCGGTAGCCGAATTGTTTTAGTAAGCGGATCGAAATTACTTTCATAAACATCGCTGCCGCTGCGGCGGGCATTAGCAACAAACCGGATTGCCACGCGGGAAATCCGAGGCCGACTTGATACAGCAACGGCAGTAAAAACGGCATGCCACCTAAACCAAAGCGGGTGATAAATCCACCTACTACGGCGACGCGAAATGTTCTGGTTTTAAATAATGAAAGTTGCAATAGCGGATGCATATGTTGGCGCGCATGCCAGCCATAAGCGGCCAGCAGCGCGAGTGATAAGCCGATCAAAATACCGGTCAATGTCGCATTCAAATAATGTTCGCCAAAGATCTCCAGCACCCACGAGAGTAATGCGATCCCGCAACCGAACAGCACGAAACCGACGATATCCAACGGCGGAGGATTAGCGGCGCGGTAATCCGGCATATGACGTTGAATCAACCATAACGCAATAATACCGACAGGAACATTGACCAGAAAAATCGCTTGCCACGGCAACCAATGCACAA
>DQHS01000208.1 GCA_003524365.1 Cellvibrio sp.
GGAAAGCAATAGCACGCGCATCTGCGCCGGATATTGAAGCGGGTAAGTATGATAATCAGTGGTATCGCAAATTGATTGCTGGTTTAAAAGCCGATGCAGATGCGCGTGCTATTGCTTTCCTACTCACTTGGCGCAATGCGCCAGAAGGCGTTCCCGGTCCCGATGGCAAGAATGTGCCTCACTATTGGGTTCCTACAAATCGCGAAGAAAATATTAGCAATGGCACTTTAGAAGATTTGCGGGAGTTCTATAAGGATGACTTCACCGCATTTAATCGCGATATTTCTGGTGTTTACACCATTGAGACCCGCGTTAAATAATTGATGGGTTTTTAATAGTAAAAACGGCCTTCATAGAGGGCCGTTTTTGTTTGTGGCAGGGTAAAATTCGGTTAAGTTTCAACGGTCATTTCGTTAGATGGTTAGTATCTTCGCGCTAAATTGATGTCCTTTTTTCGACCCCGCTACAAAATCGCCACCAGGCTATTTACATAACAATGAAAGCCACTCTCCCAGTTAAACACAGCAAGAGGCTCTACTATGAAATTTTCCAAAAAACTCAGCACCATCGCAATTGCATGCGCTTTGGGTGGCATTCCATTTGTCGCCGCACAGGATACTAAAACCAGCGCCCAGTCTTGGATGAATACTGAACTCGGTGCGGCTGAGCGCACGCAGTTAGTGTTAAAAGAAATGACGCAGGATGAAAAGTTATTATTGGTTGTCGGCTATTTCGGCACCGATGCCCCTTGGAAAAATTTTACACGTCCGGTGGAATCGCACCCGCAATCGGCAGGATTTGTCTATGGTGTTCCACGTTTGGGAATTCCCAATATTTGGCAAGCGGATGCCGGAGTCGGTGTGGCATCGCAAGGTGGTCCCAATGTGCGTGAACGCACTGCATTGCCATCCGGTATGAACACGGCGGCCACCTGGAATCCGCAAGTGGGTTTTGAAGGCGGTGCAATGATCGGCGCAGAGGCGCGCACCTCAGGTTTTAACGTATTGCTTGCGGGCGGCGTTAATCTTGTGCGTGAGCCGCGCAATGGACGCAACTTCGAATACGGAGGTGAAGATCCGCTGCTTGCGGGGGTGATGGTAGGTGCGCAAATAAAAGGTGTGCAGTCGAATAACATTGTTTCCACATTAAAACATTTTGCCTACAACGATCAGGAATCCGGTCGCGCCCATTTGAATGTCACTATCGATGAAGCCGCAGGTCGCATGTCGGATTTGCTCGCGTTGCAGTTTGCTTATGAGATTGGTAATCCAGGATCGGTGATGTGTTCATACAATCGTGTCTATGGTGTGTACGGTTGTGAGAGTGAATACTTATTGAATGAAGTGTTGAAAAAAGATTGGGGCTTTAAAGGTTGGGTAATGTCGGATTGGGGCGCAACCCACAGTACTATCCCCGCTGCCAATAATGGCTTGGATCAGCAATCGGGTTTGCCATTTGATCATGCTGCCTACTTCAAAGAGCCGCTGAAAGAAGCGGTTACCAATGGCTGGGTAACACAAGCGCGTTTGGATGATATGGCAGGGCGTGTATTACATGCTTTGTTCGAGCAGGGGGTGATGGATAACCCGGTGCCGAAAGCCAGCAATAATATTGATTTCAAAAAACATGGTTTGGTTACGCAAAAAGATGCGGAAGAAGGCATGGTGTTGTTGCGCAATGAAAAGGTAAACGGCGCAACACTTTTACCCCTCTCAAAAGATTTGAAAAAAATTGCCATCATTGGTTCACACGCAAATGTCGGTGTGCTTTCTGGTGGTGGCTCATCACAAGTTTATCCAATTGGTGGCATGGCAGTAAAAGACCTTGGCCCGAAAGTGTTCCCCGGCCCAATGGTGTATTACCCGTCATCGCCGATGAATGCGATTGAAGCGCGTTACCCTAATGCGCGTATCAGTTTTGATGAAGGCACCAATCCACAGGCAGCTGCAAAACTCGCTGCGGAAAGTGATTTGGTCATTGTGTTTGCAAATCAATGGACAGCAGAATCGGTCGATGTACCTAATTTGTCGTTGCCCGATAATCAAGATGCGCTNNGGGTATTATCCGGCGAAGTAAATCCATCGGGCCATTTACCGATAACATTCCCCGCTGCGGAAAACCAATTACCTCGTGCAATAGTGGATGGCAGCCTGAAACAACCGGAAGCGCGTTTTGAAGTGAATTATTTTGAAGGCGCTGCGGTTGGTTACAAGTGGTTTGAATTAAAAAATCACCAACCGCTGTTTCCATTTGGTTTCGGTTTGTCGTACACCGATTTTGCTTACAGCGATTTAAAAACTGACGTCAAAAACGGCCAATTAAATGTGAGCTTCAGCGTAAAAAATACGGGAACTCTTGCCGGTAAAGATGTAGCACAAGTTTACGTTGCGCCCAAAAATGCAAAATGGGAAGCACCAAAACGTTTGGGTGCATTCCAAAAAGTGGATTTAAAACCGGGTGAAACAACTAGTGTCACTGTTAGTGTTGATCCGCGCCTATTGGCGATGTACCAAAGCAAAGACAAAACCTGGAAAATCGCCAAAGGTGAATATGAAGTGATCCTCGCTAAGTCCACCGCCGAACCACAAACCAGTGTGAAGGTGAAGTTGCCAGCGCGTACGTTGGATGTGAATGGAAAGTAGTTTATTTGGTGTTATCTGCAATACAGTAGGGCGGCGATGAGCCGCCCTTTTTTATTTTAATCTTGTGTGGATACTTGGCTGGTTATGGTTTTATGGTGTTTTTACGAAGAGGGCTATTAAATAGTGGTCAAATATGATTGCCCATTACAGCCAGAGGATAGGTGATGAGAATAAGTAAAATGAGAAAATATTCGTTAGGGGTTCCGTCTTTAATTGTTTTATTCGTTGTATTTCTCGCATCCTGTGCCTTTCATGAAGGTAGTCCTTTAGCAAGCAAAAAGACGAAAGAAACTTATCATGCGGCCGATGTTGAGAAATATCTGGAAAGCTTATCGGACGACAGTATGTCTGGCTTCGCGTATTTAATTTCAAAAGATGGAAAGGTACTCATTGAAGGTGGTGTCGGTCTTGCCAATATAGAAAGCAAAACCCTAAACGATACTACAACAATTTTCAGGGCTGCTTCTATTACCAAGCAATTTACAGCTGCATCGATTTTGTTGTTGGTTGATCAAGGAAAATTATCGTTAGATGAGAAGCTAAGTAACTATTTTCCCGCGTTGCCTAATTCCGAAAAAGTCACCATAAGGAATTTGCTCGATCATACCTCAGGAATGTGGGAGCAACAAAAAGATGAGGATTTCCCTTTCCCAGTTGATAAAGAGGTGCCTGCTGACGTTCATCTGTCTTACATCCAAAAAAATAAACCCTATTTTGAACCGGGCGAGAAATGGAATTATTGTAACAATGGATATTTTGTATTGGGGCTTATTGTAGAAAAAGTGGCTGGAATGTCGCTTGAGTCATACATGCAAAAACAAATATTTGCTCCGTTGGGAATGAAAAATTCTGGGTTATATAACGACAGTGTTGAATATAAACATCGCGCGACAGGTTATGGCATGGCTGATGGAAAGCCTTATAAAGAACTTGATCCGAATATGGCTACCTATAAAGGCGCGGCTGCATTGTATACAACCGTTGACGATCTGTTGCTGTGGAGTGAAGCTTTACATAATGGAAAGCTGATTAGTAGCGACTCTTATCAGCAGCTCATCACGCCGCATAAATTTACCAATGGTTTTGTTCCTTTTGTTGGCTATGGTTTTGGTGTCGGCATAGAGGATGTTGCTGGAAAACATACCGTTGGCCACCCAGGTCGAATGTATGGTTATCATTCAGATATGTTGCGTATTAGCGAGGACAATATAAACGTCATATTTCTCGCCAACGTAAATATCAATCAACTGAAAGAAGAAGGTCGGATTGCAGCAAAAATAATTGAAATTTTATATAGAAATTAACAGTATCTAAAAATCCGTGTCGAAATAAATAGGTTAGGCGAATGAGATGAGTGAAGTATTTACCGGCTGTAAACTCGCCTATTTATTTAACGGTAGTTCCTTTTTCTTTGTTGCTCAAGGCCAGTAATCTGAAATTGATGGCATAGTATTTGGCAGTGAAGGACAATATTGGTAGTTGATGGGGATTGATGAATACTTGGCTCACCCTCAGGCCATTACACTATTAAAAAATCGACTGCTAGGGTTTCTTAATCCCTTGTTCAATCCATAACGGATTTTTTCTGCATCAAACTGATTGTCGCCATTAAACAACTCCAACTGAAAAAACGCATTCGTCTCCCGCAAATCAATAAACCTCACACCTACACCAATTAAACGCACTGGCAAATTTTTCCGCTCATAAGCTTCCGCACATAAACTTTGTAACTCCATTAATGATACGGCGCTGGTGCTGCGTTCGATGGTGGTTATGCTGAAGTCTGAAAATTTAAGTTTCACAAAGAGTTTTACCACTTTGTAGTCATCATCCACGCGGCGCAAGCGTATCGCTAGTTGTTGACTCAGTGGCGGCAGCTCGTGCAGGCAAGATTCCAGCGTGGGGAGATCATGCGAGAAGGTATTTTCTACGCTGAGGGATTTTCGGCGTCTGTCTACCGTTAATTCACGCTCATCAATTCCACGGCTTAACTTGTAGAGGCGCGAACCCATTTGGCCGTAGCGTTGCGATAATTCAAAGACCGAAAATTTGTGCAAGTCGCCACAGGTGAAGATATTTAATTCCGCCAATTTTGCAGTCATGGCTTTGCCGACGCCGTAGATTTTTTTGACGGGTAACTGCGCAACAAATGTTGCAACTTGATCAGGTGGTATAACAAATTGTCCGTTGGGTTTATTCCAGTCGCTGGCAACCTTGGCGAGAAATTTATTGGGGGCGATACCGGCGGAGACAGTAATACCGATTTCATCTTTGATGCGCTGGCGAATCTCTTGCGCGATTAATGTCGCGCTACCGCGATGAATTTTTACATCGCTCACATCCAGAAATGCTTCGTCTAACGAGAGCGGTTCAACCAGTTCAGTGTATTCGTAAAAGATATCGCGCATTTTCGCCGAGGCTTCTTTGTAAGCTTCCATGCGCGTAGGTAGGATTAATAAATCCGGGCACAACCGTTTTGCTGTGCTGGAAGGCATGGCCGAATGCACACCATAGCGCCGTGCTTCGTAATTGCAGGTGGAGATTACGCCGCGTCTGTCAATGCTGCCGCCCACAGCAATCGGGCGATTGGCGAGGCTGGGGTCATCGCGCATTTCAATAGCCGCGAAAAAACAATCTGCATCACAGTGAATAATTTTGCGCATGATGAGGTCGCGTGTAAGGTAAGTGGATTCTATGGTTGCGGAACAGTTGCTGTATTAAAACACAGTAGTTGGGCGATATCACCTATTGATCGGTTGTTGAGGCGATTTTCTTGAGTTCACCTATATTGATATGACGTGCGACAGAAACTGTCGGGAACCCCAGGCGCAGATCAGGATAAATCCGTAAATTTAGGTTAACTTGTATGACAATAATATCTAATAAGCGCTATTCTCCCTATCTTTACAGCTAATAACAGATCCACAAGAACACCATAAAAACAAACAGGAGACATTTATGCGAGTCATCAAGCCGCTCATTGCCGCACTTGGCCTGAGCCTTAGTTTTACCGTCATGGCCGACACTCAGGTCAGTGTCGATACCACCAAGCCTGGCCCGGTCATCAACAAAAACATCTATAGTCAATTTGCCGAGCATTTGGGGCGCGGAATTTATGAAGGTATTTGGGTTGGCCCCAAGTCAAAAACCCCTAATACCAAAGGTTGGCGCAATGATGTCGTGGGCGCGCTGAAAGATTTGCAGGTGCCGCTGGTGCGTTGGCCTGGCGGTTGTTTTGCCGATGAATATCATTGGCGCGAAGGGATCGGCCCTCGCGATAAACGCCCGGTAAAAGTGAATACCACTTGGGGCGGTGTATTGGAAGATAACGCCGTAGGTACCCACGAATTTTTTGATTTGGTGGAAATGCTCGGTGCAGAAGCCTATATAAACGGCAACCTGGGAACAGGGTCTGCGCGTGATATGGCCGAGTGGATGGAATACATGACCGCAGAGGGCGAGTCATCGCTCGCGCAATTGCGCCGTAAAAATGGGCGCGATAAACCCTTCCGTGTGCATTATTTTGCGATTGGCAACGAAGCTTGGGGCTGTGGCGGTAATATGACGCCAGAGTTTTACACCCACCTTTATAAGCAATATGCCACCTTCATTAAGGCCCCGGCCGATAATCAACCACTCATGATTGCCAGTGGTGGTCATAGCGAAGATACCAGCTGGGCGGACCACCTTACCGCCCACGTCAAACCCGGAGGGGTGCGCATGGATGCCGTGAGCTTCCATTACTACACTTTGCCCACTGGCAATTGGTCGAAAAAAGGTGCAGCACTTAAATTCCCGGAATCTGAGTGGATGTCCACCATGGTCAATACGTTGAAAATGGATGGTTTTATTATCAACAATAAAAAAGTGATGGATAAAAATGATCCCGAGAAAAAAGTCGGTTTCTATGTTGATGAATGGGGCACATGGTACGACGTGACCGGCGATGACGATCCCGGTTTCCTTTATCAACAGAACAGTTTGCGCGATGCGATTGTCGCTGGATTGAATTTTAATATTTTCCACAAACACGCCGACCGTGTGCACATGAGCATCATTGCGCAGATGGTCAACGTGCTTCAGGCGATGATATTGACTGAAAAAGACAAGATGATTCTGACTCCGACTTATCACGTCTTTAAAATGTATGTGCCATTTCAGGATGCTACATCTCTACCGATAGAACTGAAAAACGTACCGCAATACACACTCGGCAATGCTTCTATTCCTGCAGTGAGTGCAACGGCAGCGCGTGCGAAAGATGGAAAGGTGTATATCGCATTGGTTAACGCTAATCCTAACAAAGCGGAAACGGTTGATATTAATTTGGCGGGTATAACTGTGAAGGGCGTTAGTGGGCAAGTATTAACTGCAGCAGCTATGGATGCACACAATACCTTTGCAGCACCGGAAACGATTAAACCGGCAGCTTATTCAGCGAAAGCTAAAAATGGTAAATTAGCGCTGGAGATTCCGGCAAAAGCGGTAGTGGTAGTAGCGGTAGAGTAATTACTGTCGTTGTTTCAAAGGTTGTGTGTAACGAAAAGGGCGCGATAAATCGCGCCCCTACAGGATAGAATAATGTGTAATCGTAGGGGCGCAATTTATTGCGCCCTTTTTTATTGCGCCTTAATTGTATTGTCCCATTTTTTGCTTTTTTACTGAGCCAATTTATCAAACTGTGAATAATTATTTTTCAGCCATACACGCACACGTGAACGTTCAATAATATTCATCACTTCCGTATTGTTAGCGGCAGACCAAAAGCTGGTGTTAGCAAAATCAATACGTGCCGCGAGTTGCGGTTGCAATTTCGCCAAGGTAATAAAAATTGCATTGCGGTCTTTGGCTTTCTGGTAAGTGGTTGATTGCTCGAAGTGTTCGAAACATTCACCACGACCTAAATTATTTACCACCACAATTTTGATAAAATCCTGCGAGTAGCGATTGAGCAAACCATTTAGTAAATTGACTGAATCCGCACCGTCATCCATCACATGCCATAAATATACTTGGCTGCCTAATTCCTGAAACAGCGCCAGCGCATCGCTTTCGTCAATCCACTTACCCAAGCGAATAGACGTTTGTGCCGCTAAATCAACAATCAAATCGCTCTCGGGATTTTCTTGCGCAAGAATGATCAACTGATCGAGGCTATCGTAATCATCAATAATTAATGGCCAGGCAAACTCACTGTAGAATCGCGAAAAAGTGCCGTGGGATTGGTCGGAGTCCAGTCCAATAAATGGTTTACCTGCGTCGATCAAATACTGCGCCAACAGGCGCGACGTCATGGATTTACCCACACCACCTTTTTCGCCGCCAATAAAATGTACATTACTCATTGTTGTTTCCTTGTTGGGATCGCTAGAGAAGTTTTGTGACGGGACTTTACCACAGGTGAGATGACATTTTTTATGTGCCCTAAAAGGGCGCGATAAATCGCGCCCCTACGATTATTGCCACGTAGGGGTGCAATTCATTGCGCCCATTCACTGCACCATTTAAAGAGTCAATTTGTTTTAGGGTTTCCTAAAATAAATCCTCAATCGATAAATAGCGCTCACCGCTATCGTAACTAAAAATAATTACGCGGCTGCCGGCTTTCATCTCGGCTTGTTTTTGGGCAACGGCGGCGAGGGTGGCGCCGGAAGAAATACCGACAAAAATCCCTTCTTTTAACGCGCATTGGCGAGCCATTTCAAATGCTGCTTCTTCGCTGACGAGGATGGTACCGTCGAGGGTGTCTTTATTTAATACTTGCGGAATAAAACCGGCACCGATTCCCTGAATGCGATGCAAGCCTTTTTGGCCGCCGCTAATCACGGGAGATTTTTCTGGTTCAACCGCGAAAGTTTTAAAATGGGGATAGGCTTGCTTGAGTATTTCGCTGCAACCGCTGATGTGACCGCCGGTGCCGACGCCGGTAATCATATAGTCGAGGCCATCGGGGAAATCAGCGAGAATTTCCCGTGCAGTGGTGGTGCGATGTATCTCGACATTCGCAGGGTTGTTGAATTGTTGTGGCATCCAACTATTGGCATTTTCGGCGAGTAATTCATTGGCTTTGGCGATACAGCCACCCATGCCGAGTTCTTTGGGTGTGAGCACTAATTCGGCGCCCAGCGCTTTCATATTTTTGCGGCGTTCGACTGACATAGATTCCGGCATGGTGAGTATCAGGCGATAACCTTTGACTGCACAGACGAGTGCGAGGCCAATACCGGTATTGCCCGAGGTGGGTTCGATGATGACGGTATNNATCGAATTTCATAAGGTTCCCTCGTAAGTAAATAAAATCAGTACTGATTCTACGCCTAGTCCAAGCGTTTCTTAAAGCGACTTGCCGCCGCTATCACCCCAAGCACCGTGAACCCAATCAGCCACCACAAATCCGGCTGTAAATCCTCAAGTGTCGCGCCTCGCAGAACTATGGCACGCACCATGCGGATAAAGTGAGTCGCC
>DQHS01000102.1 GCA_003524365.1 Cellvibrio sp.
CAATCCGTGCGCGCCAATGCACCTTGGTGCCCGAGCAATCTGGAATTTATTCGCCGTATTAATGGATTGGATTCCATCGCTGATGTAAAAAATATTCTCTTCAGCGCCTCTTATTTGGTGATGGGTTTGGGGGATGTTTATTTGGGCGCGCCCGTCGCCACACCAATTGACCCTCGCCATCGTCTCGTAACGACAAAATATAATCCTGCGCGCACATGGACGGCAGAAAACTCTGTCGGTATCGGCGGTTCCTATTTGTGCGTCTACGGTATGGAAGGCCCCGGCGGCTACCAATTTGTCGGGCGAACATTGCAAATGTGGAATCGCTATCGACAAACCAAGGAGTTCAAACAGCCTTGGTTGTTAAATTTTTTCGATCAAATCCGTTTTTATGAAGTCAGTGCCGATGAACTGCAACAAATTCGTCAGGATTTCCCACAGGGCCGCTATCCAATAAAAATTGAAGAAGGTCATTTCAGCTTGAGTGAATACCAGGAGTTTATTGCCACAAATCAGGACTCAATCGCTGCATTTACAGCGCAACGCGAGCAGGCGTTTGAAGAAGAGTTGACGCGCTGGCATGCAGATGGACAATTCAATTATGTGCAAGAAGACGTTATTGATGACAATGAAGAGGCTGAATTACCGGAGGATGCCATTCGCGTAGACAGCTCGGTCTCTGGTAGTGTTTGGCAAACCCAAGTGAAAGTTGGGCAAACAGTAAAAGCAGGTGATGTATTATTGATTTTGGAATCCATGAAAATGGAAATCAATATTACGGCAAACACTGCAGGCAAAGTCACGCACCTGTTGAAAGCCGATGGCGCACGTGTTCAGGCAGGGCAGACATTGGTTGTATTGCAAACCATATAAATAAAAAAGCCCGGCACAGGACCGGGCTAAACATCCGAGGAGAAAATCAACTTAAGGTACGTTGTTCACGCAAAGTACCAATTACTGCTTCAAGCGCACGATCAAACAACATGCCGTCATCCAAAATTGTCAGGCGTTTAGTCTGCAGTGCAATCGCCAGACTTTCACGGCTTTCTTCTGCGACTTTCATACCTGAGCGGTTTACAAAAATATATTTACCCACCGAGCGGATAATTGCAGCTAAGCGACAACGATATTTTTCACCGGCATCGCCTTGCATTTCAAACCAGGTCCCCTGGGTAATATTGTTCACCAAAGCCAAATGTTGTGGGTCAGCCTGAACACTTTCACTGATTGTTTCTTCTACAACAACAATCTGCTCAGCTTCTGCAACCTTTGCCACTTCTGCCACTGCAACAACTCCAGACACAGGCTGAACAACCAACTCGACTGGCTCAACCACCGTTTGGTTAGCTGGTGGCAACTCTACGACTACAGCTGCCTTTACTGCAGGCTCAAGTGATATTTCAGCAGTAGCCGTTGCGCGCTCAGCGACAGTGGCTGCAATATTTTGTACTTTGTTTTGCGCTGCTGCACTTGCTGCTTGCTGCGCACGCATTTGCGCTTCTACCATTGCGGATTTCATATTGGCATTCTTCGCCGCCATTTCACTGGCCTTGGCCGCCAGATCTGCCGCTGACACTAATGGCGCTGCTTCAACCGAAGGTTTTACCTCGCCACGCAAACGAGCCAAATGCACTGTTTCAAGCTGTTTAAATAAATTGGTTGTTTCAAAGGGACTGAACGAAATACTTTCTAATCCAGTACGTAATTTTTGTAATAACTCAGGTACCAGCTTTAACAAACGTTGGCGATTGTCTTTATCCATTGCCGCCGTAACACTCCAGACAAGCTGTTGCGCTGTTGCGGAGCAGCTACGCCACTCGTCACTTTCAACACCTTGTTTGAGCGATGTAATAAACATCACATTCGCCCAGGCTTCGCGCAGTAATTTCGTTACCGCCAAAGGCAGCTCTTTACCGGCACAAATACGGTTTAATTCTGTATCAACCTGTGCACGGGCGCGCTCGGATTTAGCCTTGCCATCTTCGGCATCAATGGTGCGTTGCTCAAGAATTTGCGCGCGGCGTTTTTCTTTATCGAGGAAAGACCGGAAATCCACTAGCAATCTTTCAAAGATACTCATGTCAGTATCGAACTCGGTCAGAATCGAACGTACAGTCTCTTCCATTTTATTAAAGAGGCTGTCTTTGCGCTGATTCTCATCGCTGGACTCTTGCCAACCTAAACAGGCCATTGCCATTTCATTCAGTAAACGACGCGCCGGGTGACCGCCTTTACTGAAGAAGGTTTTATCGGCAATCGCCACCTTGACCATCGGGATTTGCAAACGGCCAATCAAGGCTTTCATGGGCGCCGCAAGGTTGCGATCATCCAAGATAAATTCAAACATCATGCTTACCAAATTGATGACATCATCATCAACCTGATTAATTGCAGCAGCAGTTTGGGTTTCATTGCGCAACAAGTCAGCTAACAGATTGCGCAAGTTAACTGGAGAACCATTCGCCACGGGAGCGCTGACAGTATTTTGTTGCTGGGCCAGCGACAGGATTTTAATCAGATCCTGAGTTGTAATTTCTTCGCCCGGCAATTGCACGCGCGGTGCACTACGATTAGCACCCAACAGATCTCGCAGTTGATGCAAAACTTGATTGGTTTGGTCGTCGTAGCTTTGCACCAAGCCGCCTGTCTCTGTACCCGCTTTTTGCACGCCTAAGCCATACTGTGCGCTAATTCCTTGCCCATAGTGATCGACAGTCGAGGTAGTTACGGGCTTTTTAACGCGAATATCTTGCTTCAATGAGGGCAGAATATTGGCATCAATCAAAGTTTGATTGAGCGCATCAAAAAGCTTACCCAGTTTGGTCATTACGATATTGTCGAACAACTTGAACAATACCAGCTTGGCTTTTACATCTACATTTAATGCTTTGGTCGCATCAGTAAAGGCATTACAAATCACATCAACACCCAAGGGGTTGTTCTTCTGGTAAACCTTGGTAGGCACCAAATGATCAATGCGCAGGGTTAAATGTTGGATAGGTTCAGCAAATTGTTCATTAGCTTTGTTAACCATGCCATCAACGGCAACCATCTCTTCCAGCTCATCATTTTTAACTAATGACAAATCATCCAGAGAGACCGATTTTTCGCCCGCTTGTTTCTCATCGCGATAAGCACTTGGATCGAGCAACTGTGCAAAACTGATATCAATACTGCGAAAAAACGAAGCCTCCATTGCACGGCGGCGGATGCGCACTTCGCGCATTGAATCAAAAAAGATATTTTGGTCGTGGTTATTGTTGGCTTTGTCCGCCAACTCAAACATGGCATCATCTACTTTATCGAACAGCTCACGCAGAAACAGCTGCAACTGCTGCCGTGCTTTGTCGCGTAGGGTGTGCATCGCCGCAGGCAAACGCGCAAGTGCTACCTGGGAATTGGCAGCGGAATTGCGCTCTACGTTTAAGTGAACAACCTTTTTGGGGTCGGATTTCATCTGTTCGGTCATGGTTGATTACCATTAGTAAAAACTTGCGTAAATGAAGTATAACCAAGGGAAAGACACATCAAGTAGGCAAATGATAAGATCGAGAGACATATCACAAAAAGCTATAACCAATGCTTCATCTTAGGGTTTTCTAAGTAGAATTTGGAATTAGACAAAGATTTCAGCGCCAAAATTGCCGATTTTCACCCCTTAAATGTTCAATTATTCGACATACAACATGAATTCTTTATATAGCAAAAACCTGCCTAATTTAGTTGAAGATATAGCCAAAAGCGTAGCCTTAGCACTTGCCGAAGACATAGGCTCGGGCGATATAACCGCCCAACTTATTCCTGTCGATCAGACTGCAGAGGCACGTGTTATTACCCGTGAAAACTGTATTTTTTGTGGCAAAGCCTGGGTTGAGGAAGTTTTCCGCCAGCTTGATCCACAAGTTGAAATAATCTGGCATATAGAGGACGGCCAACCCGCGAGTGCCAACGGCCTGCTGTTCACCCTCAAAGGCAAGGCGCGCAGCCTACTCACTGGTGAACGTGCAGCACTTAACTTTGTGCAAACACTTTCTGGCACAGCCACCGCTAGCCACAACTACGCCAAACAGGTTGCACACACCAATGTAAAACTGTTGGATACTCGCAAAACCATCCCTGGCCTACGCACCGCCCAAAAATACGCAGTTGTCTGCGGCGGCTGCCATAATCATCGTATTGGTTTATATGATGCGTTTCTGATCAAAGAGAATCACATTGCCGCCTGCGGTGGAATTGCCAGGGCCGTCGCTGCAGCACGTGTTATCGCTCCGGGAAAACCGGTTGAAGTAGAAGTAGAGAACTTTGCGGAGCTGGGTCAGGCGCTGGCAGCCCAAGCCGATATCATCATGCTGGATAACTTCAGTATTGATGATATGAAAAAAGCGGTGGCGATTAATGCGGGTCGCGCGAAATTGGAAGCTTCGGGAAATATTAATGAGCAGACTTTGGTTCCAACGGCGGAAACCGGTGTGGATTTTATTTCGATTGGCGGGTTGACGAAACATTGCCAGGCGGTGGATTTGTCGATGAGGGTTATTTAACTGCATCAATAATGTGCTTGCTAGCGACACTCGATAGAAACATATTTCGAAGGCAAAGTCCCCAGAACAGAGGGCATACTTCTAGCAACAGAGGTATTGTTACTATCTGAAGAGCAAGACCAGTCGATACTACCTGAGACACCGGTAGATATCGCAGTCGCAAAATCTGTAGGCACACCGGCCCCGGTCCGCACATAAGGCGTAAATATCAAACTGGCATTTACCGGTATCAAACCAACGGTAGTACTATTGAAGGTAATCGTTATTTCTCCTGATGCAGGATCAATAAGCAACTGCGAAACATATTTACTGGTCGCCCCAAGGCCACCACTTTGGGCGTTCCAACTATTGGCAGCTGTTCCCAAATCATCAACAGTTGCAACGCCACCGGACACATATTTTTGAGCAGCAGAAACTAAATTCATTCCCTCCGAAACCCGACCTCTCACCGTATAATCCTGATAAGCGGGAAGCGCTATAGAAGCCAGAATTCCCACGATTGCTACAACAATCATTAGCTCTATGAGAGTAAAACCGAGTTGCTTTTTCATGCTGCCTTCCCACATTAATCACCGACAATATCCCTACCTAAAGCAATAAACTTGCCAGCAATGCATTAGCGGATAATAACCGGCAAACTCATTTATTCCGCAATTTTTTACTATCACAAACACCAAAAACATGACAATTTACGGCGATTTTAAGCAAAAAATGAACATGCAATTCACCCTAATAATTCCACGGCTTTAAGCTGACATACTCAATAATAGCTGCAGTTTTCTTATTCAGGATTAGGGTCATATCTTGCTTGGATGCTCTTAGCGGGAGATAGCCAAAGTCAGCTGATGGGTATTTTTCTATAAGCCGCTCAACCAGCGCCTTACTATCGGGATTAAAGCCGCTCAATTCATTAAGCTCCCGAATTTTTGCACTTACGAAAGCAGCATTATTATTGTAGTCGTCATAATATTGGGGGATATAAGCAAGATCCGCCCCGCCACTTAATGCACCAAACAACAACTCCTGCCGCTCGTCAGGATTGCGTGGACGCTTAGCAAAAACTAGTTCAACGCCCCACCGGGGCACCGACTTAAATTGTTCCAGCCTTGCATCCGCGAAACTTTCTGGCGCTATATCACCGGCCTGAACCAAATCAAACCGATCAATATTGAATACCACATAAATTGGTCGCCCCTGGTAAACAGACTGCACACCATAAAAAAGTGCTGCCAACTGAATAACGACAATAATTAAAAGGTCTCGCTTTAACTCTTTTTTGAGGGGATTAAACACAATCAAGGTAAGCAATGGCCCGAGTACCACGTCAACTCCCAACACCAATAAAAAAATCGCTGTGACGCCTGTGGCTATATCAAGCTGATTGGGATACCACAAACCAAAGACGATACAACCAAACACTACAGCAACTAATGCCGATAGCCCAAAGTGTATTAAAGAGGCGATAAGGCGCTGCTTCATTTATTCACCACAAAACAAAATTTACACACAACAAAAAAGGCGCCGAAGCGCCTTTTTTGTTACATCACTAAAAATTATCTGCATTCAGCAGGTGCAAAACGCGCCAATACAGTTCCCGCTGCAACAGGCATGTTACGCGCAGTTGCTGCTTCAATAGTAGCTGAACCACACGCCCAATCCAAAGAACCAGGAGTGCCTGCAGCCAAAGCAGTCGCTAAAGCAACTGGGTTACCCGCTGTGGTTCTCACAGAAGGTGTCATTACCAAAGTATTTTGAGCCGCAGCCAAACCTACAGCGGTAGCATTGTAGGTGACAGTAAACACTCCAGAAGCGTTGTCACCACGGACAGACGTTACATATTTACTGTTTGCACCGGTATTTGCTGCTTGCGCGTTCCAAGTGTTGACAGCTACCAGGAGGTCTGCAGCGGTAGCCACTTCACCCACCATTTGTTTTGCACCGGCAAACAAATTCAAACCTTCAACGATACGCGTACGCACGGTGTAATCTTGATATGCAGGCAGCGCAACAGCAGCCAAAATACCGATAATCGCAACTACGATCATCAATTCAATCAAAGTAAAACCATTCTGCAGTGACTTTTTCATACTAAAACTCCAAAAGATTAACGAGAAAATTAACAAAACACGAGTAGTGAAAAGCAATCGCTATGCCAACTGCAAAAACCTCATCCTAGCCCCCATAATCAAGCAGAAACGTGAATGACCAAGACAACAGCAAACGCAAAGAATCAAAAAACCACTTACACAAACAGGCAGTATGTGACACTTTTGGTCACATGACCTCATTGGCAGCGTATTAAGTAACTCAATTCCTACAGCTACTACTATGCTGATAAAGTTAATGTACTATTGTGAGCAGCTATAGTTATTAACTTCAGAAACGACTTACCGGCATAAATCAGATGAATACATCAACTCACACCCCTCTGAATGGTCTTGCGCGCAGACTGGTTGCAGACAATATCCTTGAGGCGGAGCTCGCAAGCAATGCGGCAACTCAAGCCAAAAAGGACAAAATTCCACTTGCTATGCATTTGGTCAATAACGGCATTGTTGATGCACGCACGCTTGCTCGAGTTGCATCGGAGGAATTTGGATCACCTGTATTTGATCTTGATGCCCTTAACAAAGACTTGCTCCCGCAAAAACTGGTAGATGACAAGTTAATTCGCAAGCATCACACCCTTCCTATTGCCAGACGCGGAAACCGCCTTTTTCTGGCAGTAACCGATCCAACTGACCTGCATGCTTTGGATGAAATTAAATTCAATACAGGCATCAATACTGAAGCAGTCTTGGTTGAGGCAGATAAGTTACGCATAGCAATCGACAAATATCTCAATGCTCAAGAGGAGACGCTGGGCGATGCACTGGGTGGTTTAGATGATGATCTTGATGATTTGAATGTACAAACCGTCGATACTGCCCCCATCGCTGATGATTCAAACGAGGCAGATGAAGCCCCTATTGTTAAGTACATCAACAAAGTTTTATTGGATGCAATAAAAGGCGGAGCTTCCGATGTTCACTTTGAACCCTACGAAAAAAGTTACCGTATTCGCTTTAGAACCGATGGTGTTCTGCATGAAGTATCCCGCCCCCCTGTAAATCTCGCATTTAGAATGGCCGCTCGCCTAAAAGTAATGTCGCAGATGGATATTTCAGAACGCAGGCTTCCGCAGGACGGGCGTATCAAATTAAAAGTATCCAAGACTCGCGCCATCGATTTTCGTGTTAACACTTTACCGACATTGTTCGGTGAAAAAATTGTGCTTCGTATTCTGGATTCAAGCTCTGCAAAATTAGGTATTGATGCCCTTGGCTATGAAGATGAGCAAAAAAAGCTTTATATGGAAGCATTGGCACAATCGCAGGGAATGATATTAGTGACCGGACCAACTGGTAGCGGTAAAACCGTATCGCTATACACTGGCCTTAATATCCTCAATACGAATGAAGTCAATATTTCCACAGCAGAAGACCCTGTAGAAATTAACCTCGAGGGAATTAATCAGGTACAGATGAATACTCGCGTAGGCCTCACTTTTGCTGAAGCACTGCGTTCATTTTTACGGCAAGACCCGGATATCATCATGGTAGGTGAGATTCGCGACCTGGAAACAGCAGAGATTGCGATTAAAGCATCGCAAACCGGCCACTTGGTGTTATCTACCCTGCACACCAACTCGGCACCAGAAACACTGACTCGCTTGCTTAATATGGGTGTTCCCGCATTTAACGTCGCTACCAGTGTAAGCCTTATTATTGCCCAACGGCTCGCACGTCGTTTGTGCCCGGCTTGTAAAAAACCCGCAACCGATATTCCAGCAGACATTCTCACTCAAGAGGGATTTGACGAAATAGGTATTCCACGCGCAGAATTCCAGCTCTTTCACCCCGTTGGTTGCGAAAAATGCAACGGTGGTTATAAAGGGCGTGTAGGGGTATATGAAGTGGTTCGCATCACCCCTCTTATTGCCAACCTTATAATGGAGGGAGGCAATTCACTCCAAATTGCGCGTGCCGCTAAGGAAGCTGGCTTTAATAACCTTAGGGTATCCGCATTGCGCAAGACCGCAATGGGATTAACCAGCCTCGAAGAGGCCAACCGAGTCACCAAGGATTAATTCCATGGCATTAGCATCCACATCAAAGTCAGCCAGCTCATCTGCCGCAAAATCGAAAGCTGCAGCAGCAAAAGCAAAACAAATCCCAACAACCAATACCTATGTGTATAAAGGTGTTGATAAAAAAGGGAATAAAATTCAGGGCGAAATGAATGGCGGTAGCCCAACTATTGTCAAAACATTACTGGCAAAACAAGGGATCACTACACGGTCAGTATCGAAGAAAGCGAAGCCTTTATTCGGATCTAGTGGCAAGGCTATCAAACCCGCAGACATAGCTATTTTCTCCCGCCAAATGGCCACCATGATGAAAGCGGGTGTACCTCTGGTTCAAGCTTTTGATATTGTTGCTGATGGACTAGAGAACCCTAATTTGCGCAAACTTGTCTTACAGATCAGAGATAGTGTTGCCGCTGGTGGAGGGTTTGCAAATTCACTTAGAGAGCACCCCAAGTATTTCGACGATCTTTTTTGTAATCTTGTCGATGCAGGAGAACAATCCGGCGCGCTCGAAACCATGCTGGATCGCATAGCAACCTACAAAGAAAAAACTGAAGCACTGAAGGCTAAAATCAAAAAGGCAATGACATATCCTATTGCTGTCGTCGCTGTGGCCATCATTGTTACTGGAATATTATTGGTCAAAGTAGTACCTCAATTTGCTGCGACTTTTAGCAGCTTTGGAGCGGAGCTTCCTGCGTTTACATTATTCGTCTTGCACTTATCAGAGCTTGCTCAGGCTTATTGGTTCATGGTTTTACTAGGGATGATTGCATCTGTATTCGCATTCAAGGAAGGCATTAAACGCTCATCCGCTTTTGCATATGCCGTAGACAAATATATGCTGAAATTCCCTATTGTAGGTCAAATTCTATATCTTTCAGTTATGGCTCGATTTGCTCGCACATTGGCTACAACATTTGCTGCGGGCGTCCCATTAATTGACGCCCTGACATCAGTTGCTGGCGCGGCAGGCAATAGAATTTATGCAGATGCAATAATAAAAGTAAGAGACGATGTTTCAACCGGCATACAATTAAATACGGCCCTGAAAGCGAAAGCCATTTTCCCAACATTATTAATTCAAATGGCCGCCATTGGCGAGGAATCGGGGGCCCTAGACGCAATGCTTGACAAAGTTGCAGTTTATTACGAGGAAGCCGTAGATAATATGGTCGATAGTCTCACGTCATTACTCGAACCATTGATCATGTCAGTACTAGGTGTACTTGTAGGTGGCCTAATGATTGCCATGTATATGCCCATATTCCAGATTGGTCAGGTCGTTTAAACGTGACATTTTTTTCCACTTTGCAAGCCTATCCATTATTAGGATTGGCTTGCACATTAGTTTTGGGTTTACTCGTCGGCAGTTTTTTAAACGTTGTGATTTATCGTTTACCAAAAATGATGGAGCGCGACTGGCAGGATCAATGCCACGACTTCTTAACTAACGATGCAAATATAGCGACCCTTCCAGCAAAGGATTCAACACAGGAACCCTTTAACTTAATGGTTCCTGTTTCTCGCTGCCCTCACTGCGGCCACAAGATTAAGCCTTGGGAAAACATTCCCATCATCAGCTATTTATTCCTGCGTGGAAAATGCTCCAACTGCAACACCAACATTTCAATGCGCTATCCCATAATCGAATTGGTCACGGGCCTACTATCTGTCGCCGTTATTTATTATATTGGTGTTAATTGGAGTGGGTTGGCCGCATTGATTTTTACCTGGTCGCTTATCGCTTTGACCATGATCGACATTGATACCTATTTACTACCTGATGACATAACACTTCCGCTCTTGTGGCTTGGCTTGATTGCAAATAGCGTTAATGCCTTTACAGACTTACCTAGTGCGCTCTGGGGTGCGATAGCTGGTTATTTAGCGCTATGGTCGGTGTATAAATTATTTAAGCTAGTAACGGGCAAAGAGGGGATGGGCTATGGCGACTTTAAGTTGCTCGCTGCGCTTGGTGCCTGGATGGGCTGGCAAATGTTGCCGCAAATTATTTTGCTATCATCACTGGTTGGTGCGGTTATCGGTATCAGCATGATTGTTATTCGCGGCCGTGATAAAAATATCCCCATTCCTTTTGGCCCGTATTTAGCTATTGCCGGCTGGATCGCGTTTGTCTGGGGCGATACAATTAATCAATCCTACTTGAAACTGTTTGTCTCTCACTAGGTTGTGTGAAAAATGTCTTTAATTGTTGGACTGACCGGCGGAATTGGCAGCGGCAAGTCCGAGGCTAGTAAACGATTTGCTGAACGGGGCGTGCTGATCGTCGATGCGGATATAGTTGCACGGAAAGTGGTAGAGCGCGGCAGCGCGGTGTTAGCACAGATTGCTGCGCATTTCGGCTCAGACATTCTTGATGCTGCAGGCAACCTAAACCGCAGTAAATTGCGCGAAATAGTTTTTTCTACCCCTACCGAAAAGCAATGGCTCGAATCGCTGCTTCATCCAATCATCAACACCGAAATTCGCCGTCAGCTCGCAAATTCAACTAACATCTACTCTATTCTGGCTTCACCGCTACTGCTGGAAACACAACAGTTTCTGTTGGTTGATCGCATATTGGTAATTGATACCAGTGAACAACACCAACTTGAGCGAGCAGGACAACGCGATAAAAACAACGACGCGCAGATAAAAGCTATTATGCAGACCCAGCTCTCGCGTCAGGAACGCTGTGCGCGTGCGACTGACATTATTCAAAACCACGGCAGCATTGAAGAACTTGATGTGCAGATTGAAAAGCTCCATCAGCTTTATCTCGAATTAGCCCAATCCGCCGCAAAAACGAATTGATTACTTATGCAAAACACTACACCAGATTCTAATTTAAACTCACTCGAACTCACCTGCCCCAGCTGCAAAAAAACAGTATTGTGGAACGACAATTTTCCGCACCGGCCATTTTGCAGTGATCGCTGCCGCTTGATTGATTTGGGGGAGTGGGCAAGTGAAAGCCACCGCATTGCCGGTGATAATCTGGATATTAATTCGGAAGACGAACATCAGTCGTAGGGGTTCAATTTATTGAACCCAATATTGAAAATCAACAACATAATTAGGGTAATAGGTAGGGCGCAATAAATTGCGCCTCTACGGTCACCACCAAGCACTAATACCTGCTACACCCTGTGCACCGCAAGACTGAGCCATTGTTATATGCCCATCACCAACCCCACCCAATGCGTAAACCGGGATATTGGCCAGCTCAACTAACGCTGAAAACGACTCCCATCCCAGTAATGTTGCAGATGGATGCGAATCTGTCGGTAATACAGGTGATAAAAATAAATAATCAGCGCCGATATGTTGGGCATGCACAATTTCTTCCGCGTTGTGGCACGAGACACCAAACAATACTTGTCGGCCAACGGGCCGCTGATTGATAACTGCCGCATGATGGTGATTTAGATGCAATCCAAAGGTCGTATCCGAGCGGGATTGTATGGCCCGATGGTATTCTGCAAGCGAACAATTAATTACCAAGTTTGCATTTGATTGATCAACCGCTCTCATGGCTGCATCTAACAAAGATTGATGTGTATCTACATTAAAATCAGCGACACGGAGCTGCACGATGCGCAAGCCTTTTTCCAAGACACAATGCAGCCGCGCAATAAAATCAGTAGTATCAAGGGAAGGCCCAGTAATCACATATTTTTCCGGCAATTTAATTGCGGAAATAATTGGACGGTTGGCGGCGGGAAATTCAAACTTTTCTAACGCCCTGGCATCAACCCACTGCACTGGCTGACCTTCATTTCCGATAGGGCTACCGGTAAATTGAGTAATTTTGTGAACATCAAGCAAAACGGATTTATCGGGATAGTGATGGCGGATTTGAATTAATGGCTGACTGGCAAGCACATCAATCGCCAGCTCTTCATACAGCTCGCGCACGAGCGCCTGCTCAATCATTTCACCGGCATCAACTTTGCCACCAGGAAACTCCCACAAACCACCTTGATGAACATTTACCGGGCGTTTGGCGATAAGAATCTTGCCATCGGCATTAACAATAACACCGACGGCAACATGAACTAATTTAGTCACGATTACTAGAGGGGGAATTAAGAGCGATAGTCCGCATTAATGCGAACATATTCGTATGAAAGGTCTGTGGTCCATACTGTTTCAGAAAAATCACCACGCCCCAGATGAATATTAATCGCGATCTCAGCCTGACTCATGATTGCTTGACCCTGCTCTTCTGTATAAGTTTTTGCGCGCCCGCCATTTTCAACAATCAGCGTATCGTTTAAATGAACACGAACTTTTGTTGCATCCAACTGCGGAACACCGGCATAACCGATTGCCGCCACAATTCGGCCCCAGTTAGGGTCGGATGCAAAGAGCGCGGTTTTAATCAGCGGTGAATGCGCCACTGCGTAGGCAACATCCAAACACTCATCACGATTGGCTCCGCCGTTTACAGCAACAGTGACAAACTTTGTCGCCCCTTCGCCATCACTCACAATACTTTTGGCAAGATGGATGTGTGCGGCGAGAATAGTTTCGCGTAACTTTTCGTATAACTCACCGTTTGCTTCACTGACTTCAGGCAGATCCACTTGGCCAGTAGCAATTAAAATACATGAATCGTTGGTAGAGGTATCGCCATCAATAGTGATGCGGTTGAATGATTTATCAGCGGCTTCGCGTGATAATTTCTGCAACAATTCTTGTGAGACCTTCGCATCGGTCGCGATATAACCCAGCATGGTCGCCATATTGGGTTTAATCATTCCAGCACCTTTGGAGATGCCGTTCACCGTAATGGTTTTACCTTGGAATTCAAACTGCTGGCTAAAACCTTTGGCGCGAGTATCGGTAGTCATGATTCCTGCACCGGCGTCATCCCAGCCATTTTCGTTTGCCTTTTCCAATGCTTCAGGCACTACCGCAATAATTTTTTGTACCGGTAATGGTTCACCAATAACACCGGTTGAAAATGGCAGTACTTGCTCAGGCTTAACGCCTTTCAACTCAGCAATCGCTGCACAGGTGGCTTTTGCATCCAGTAAACCTTGCTCACCCGTACAGGCGTTAGCATTACCTGAATTAATGACCAAAAAGCGGATAGGTGCCGCAGCAAGATGCTCTCTGCACACAGTGACAGGGGCAGCGCAAAATGCATTTTTTGTAAAAACACCAGCAACCGCGCTACCTTGAGCGAGTTCAAATAAAACCACATCGCGGCGGCCTACTTTTTTGATACCTGCGCTCACTGCGGTTAACTTCACGCCTTTCACAGGGTGCATGTGCGGAAAAGGATATTCACCTACTGCCATAATATAAATCTCGATATTTGTTCAGGATCAAGTCAATTCAGTTAGTTACACCTAAATGCACAAAACCTCGCAATTGCGAGGCTTTGGTAGCGATACTATTCTAATGCACCGTGACAGCTTTTGTATTTTTTACCGGAGCCACACGGACATGGATCGTTGCGGCCAATCTTACGCCCTTCACGCACAACTTGAGCGCGAGGAGCAGCTGCTTGCGGCTCTTCAGGCTGGCTCAACGCGGACAGTTCATCATGACGCAACTGCATTTTTTGACGTGCTAATTCTTCGCGGCGTTGATTTTCCATCGCCTCCATCTGCTCGCGCGAAATAGGCTCAACACGCGCCATCAAATGTACAGTTTCGCGCTTGACGGTCAACAACAAACTTTGAAACAGCTCGAAAGCTTCGCGTTTGTATTCCTGCTTCGGATTTTTTTGCGCGTAAGAGCGTAAATTAATTCCCTGACGCAGATGGTCCATAGTTGCTAAGTGATCTTTCCAGGCGTTATCAAGTACTTGCAACATAACCTGTTTTTCAATTTCCACCATGATGTCGCCAACACGTTCGCATTTCGCATCATAAGCGCCTTGAATTTCTGCAAGAATTTTCTTGCGCAAGGTTTCTTCATGCAAGCGAGTATCTTCTTCCAACCATTTTGCGATAGGCAAACGCAAACCAAAATCGGTTTCGATTTGTTTTTCCAATCCAGGAACGTCCCACTGATCTTCAATTGATTGTGGTGGAATAAATCCACTTACCAAATCATCAACAACTTCCTCGCGAACAGCGGTGATAGTTTCGCGGATTGAGTCAGCATCGAGCAATTCGTTACGCTGATGATAAATAATCTGACGCTGATCATTAGAGACGTCATCAAACTCAAGCAGTTGTTTACGAATATCAAAGTTGCGGCCTTCAACTTTACGCTGGGCTTTTTCGATAGCGTTATTCACCATGCGGTGTTCAATTGCTTCACCCTTTTCCATCCCCAACGCTTGCATAAAATTACGCACGCGCTCGGATGCAAAAATACGCATCAAATTATCTTCAAGTGATAAGTAAAAGCGCGTTAGCCCCGGATCACCTTGACGACCAGCACGGCCGCGCAACTGATTATCAATACGACGCGATTCATGGCGCTCTGTACCAATAATGTGCAGACCACCTGCAGCCAATACAGTTTCATGGCGAATTTTCCACTCGGCTTTGACGACTTCTATCTGCTCCGGCGTGGGATTTTCAAGCTTGCCGAGGTCAGATTCCCAGCGGCCACCTAATACAATATCGGTACCACGACCAGCCATATTGGTAGCAATAGTCACCGTTGCAGGGCGCCCTGCTTGCGCAATAATTTCAGCTTCTTGTGCGTGGAATTTCGCGTTGAGCACTTGGTGTTTTATGCCAGCGGCCGTTAGACGGCGTGACATTTCTTCCGAGGTTTCAATCGAGGCAGTACCCACCAAAATCGGAGCATTTTTAGCTTGGAACAATTTAACGTCTTCAACAATCGCGAGATATTTTTCTTCCAGCGACAAGAAAACTTTATCGTTGAGATCCAAACGCAATACTGTTTTATTGGTTGGAATAACAACCACATCCAAACCATAAATTTCACGGAATTCATACGCTTCGGTATCCGCTGTACCGGTCATACCCGATAGCGTTGGATAAATACGGAAATAGTTCTGGAAGGTAGTAGACGCAAGAGTTTGGCTTTCGCTTTGAATCGCAACACCCTCCTTTGCTTCAATCGCTTGATGTAGGCCTTCAGACAAACGACGACCAGGCATAGTGCGGCCGGTGTGCTCATCAATTAGTACTACCTGCCCTTCCTGAACAATGTATTCCACATTGAGATGGAATAGTGCGTGCGCACGCAGTGCAGAGTTGACGTGATGTAACAATGAAAGATTATTCGCTGCATAGAGATTTTGATCGGGCTGCAGCAGTCCCGCCTGAATTAACAAGTCTTCTACTTTTTGATGGCCATCTTCAGTCAATTCAACCTGACGCGACTTTTCATCAACAGTAAAGTGACCCGGATCAGTGATAACACGACGATCGCCGTCTTCGCCGTTATCAATTTGGCGTTTTAGTTTTAGAACCAACTGGTTCACGCGCTTGTACATTTCCGAACTATTTTCGGCCGCACCGGAAATAATCAGTGGAGTCCGCGCTTCATCGATAAGAATAGAGTCCACTTCATCAATGACAGCAAAATTAAGATCGCGTTGAACTTTGTCGCGCTTACTCAGCGCCATGTTATCGCGCAGATAATCAAAACCGTATTCGTTGTTAGTACCGTAGGTCACGTCAGCTGCATAAGCGGCGCGCTTAACGGCTTGCGGCTGCATAGATTGAATTACACCAACGGTCATTCCTAAAAATTCATAGATCGGAGTCATCCAGCTAGCATCACGGCTCGCCAGGTAATCGTTCACGGTAACAATGTGCACCCCCCGCCCCGTCAATGCATGGAGATAACTCGGTAGAGTTGATACCAGCGTTTTACCCTCGCCCGTACGCATCTCGGCGATGCGGCCTTCATGCAGCGTCATACCACCAATCATTTGTACATCAAAGTGACGCATACCGAGCGCGCGACGACCTGCCTCGCGCACGGTCGCAAATGCTTCCGGCAGCAGTTGATCAAGGGTTTCGCCTTTTTGATACCGCTCGCGAAATTCTGTGGTTTTTGCCTTTAATTGCTCATCACTGAGCTTTTGCATATCTGGCTCAAGCGCGTTGATGCGCACTACAACTTTATTCATGCGCTTTAATTCGCGCTCATTTTTTGAACCAAAGACTGCCTTGATTAACTTACCGATCATTTTTTAATACCGTAAAAATTCAATAGACTGAATAGATTTTGCGCAGCGAAAAACAGGCGAAATAACCTGAATGTGCCCAAGGACAAGGCTGGCAAGTAAATAGGAAGGTGCCGACTAAAGCAAGTGAGAAATCTGCTGTCGACTGAGGATGTGGTACTTAGCGGTTGGTGCGGCGGATATAGCTGGCAGGATCGACTACGCGGCCATTTTTATAAACTTCAAAGTGGACATGAGGTGCTGTTGATCGCCCGGTCGACCCCGACAGGGCAATCACTTGCCCCTTTTTTACGACATCACCCGCCTTAACAAGATTGGACTTGTTGTGGGCGTAGCGTGTAACCAAACCATCACCGTGCTTGATCTCGACCATGTTGCCATATTCGGGATGGCGACCGGACCAATTGACAACACCGGCGGCTACGGTACTGACTTTACTACCTTGGGGTGCGGTAAAATCTATTCCCGAATGGAATGCCGTCTTGCCTGTAAAGGGGTCTTTGCGATAACCATAGCGCGAGGAAACCCACGCCTTAGCAACCGGAGCACCAGAAACCAGGGTTTCCTGTTGCAAATTGCGATTAGCAAGCAGTGAATCTATGGTGTTAAGTTGTTGCTCTCGACTATCGACGTGTTGGGAAAGTTGATCTATTGCGGCAAAAAAATCGGGGGTCGAGTAAAGAGTGTCTGGACTTGCTTTTGATGGGCCGCCAAGTGCAGGGACTTGGCTAAAATCAAATTCACCCTGTTCTAAATTCGCCGCGGAAGTGAGCTTTTCGCCGAGGGCATCAAGACGCATCAAGCGTGCTTGTAGTTCACCCATTTTACTTGTTAGCGCTGCTATCTGCGCTTCAGAGGCTTCGCGCTCCTGTTCAATTTCGGACTCGCGTGCGGTGAGAATATCCATCCATGCTTGTGAGTCGCTGTTAAAAAAACCATCTCGCTCATCGGATACCAGCCAGCTGTAACCCCATGCACCAACAAACGTGGGAATCCCCAGCAGACACACGGACAAAAACGCGCGAGTCCACCCACCGAGGGTAAAACTGCGGGCCTGCGCATGATCTTTGTTGACGATAATAATCTTCATTCAGAAATCTACTTTTTTATAGGTTAAAAACCTTTCACTTCGGGCTTTACCCGATGGGATTTTCGATAAAAATTTCGACTTTCAGATCGCGATTCACTTCCGGGCGAGACGCATTTTGGCATTAAATAAAAACACTTTCAGGTTATTGAACTGCTAATAAAAAGTGTTTTAAAACAACTAGTTACACAGATTTCGCGTAGGAAATATGGCAGTGCGGACACTCCTTGCAATACACCCAAGCGGGCGCATTCACGAAATATCGCACAAACAGGAAGGGTTTAACAAGTGTAAATTTAGTCGGCGTTCACAAATCAGACATAGTACCGAACAGTATTATGCCGCTGCTATCGGAGGCATATAAGCAATAGGCAGCTCCTGACTTTCTTCAAAAGTGATCAACTCCCACGCTTCTGACTGCTCGAGCAACAAGCGTAGTGCGCGATTATTGAGCGAATGCCCCGACTTATGGGCCTTGTATTCGCAGATCAAACTGTTGCCAAGCATGTACAAATCACCGATGGCATCGAGCACTTTGTGTTTAACAAATTCATCTTCAAAACGCAGACCATCCTCGTTAAGAATTTTATATTGATCCACCACAATTGCGTTATCCATACTGCCGCCGCGAGCTAACCCCTTGGAGCGCAGATATTCAATCTCATGCATAAATCCGAACGTGCGCGCGCGGCTGATATCTTTTACAAATGTCGAACTGGAAAACTCCAACTCGGTATGCGGGCGACGGTCTCTAAATACTGGATGATCAAACTCGATAGAAAACGACACCTTGAAGCCATCAAAGGGAAGAAAACTGGCGAACTTGTCGCCATCCCACAAGGTGACCTCTTTTTTAATGCGGACGAATTTTTTAGGCGCATTCTGTTCCTGGACACCGGCAGATTGAATCAAAAACACAAAGGGACCGGCGCTGCCATCCATGATCGGAATTTCAGGCGCATTTAATTCGACAATCGCATTATCAATACCTAACCCAGCCAGCGCCGACATCAAGTGCTCAACAGTAGAGACGCGGACATCGTCTTTAATCAGGCAGGTTGAAAGCGTCGTTTCACCTACATTTTTTGCGGTAGCTTTAATTTCTACAGGAGGATTTAAATCCACCCGTCGAAATACAATGCCGGTATCAACAGGTGCAGGCAAAAGTGTCAGATGAATCTGATCGCCTGTATGTAAACCAACACCCGTAGTACGTATCGCATTTTTAAGCGTGCGCTGTTTGATCATTTTCCACCCCTTACTCGTCTTACCGTTTCAACACCGCACAGCTGGTACGGCTTGATTTTCGTGGGCATATTACCAATCGGGGAAAGCATCAGCCAGTTAAAGCTGGCAATCCCCCCTATAGCCAAGAGCCTGTTACCATTAATCTGCCTGGCGACGCAGGAAAGCCGGGATATCAAGATATTCCAATTCCTTATCACCCAAAGGTGCAGCCAAAGCAGCCGCGTTGGATGAATGCGCGTTAGCACGCAGATGTGCAGGCCGATCAAGTGCTGCATAGTCTACGGGTGGAGCTGCAGGGCGACGGGTATTGTCGATCACCTTGGTAGGTGCTGCCGCCTTCACTTCTTTCGCCGCCGCAGCCGCTTTTGCAATACCCAAACCAGTTGCGACCACAGTCACGCGCAACTCGTTAGTCATTTCAGGATCGATAACAGTACCCACCACCACAGTCGCATCGCCTGAAGCAAACTCTTCGATAATGCTGCCCACTTCCGAGTATTCACCCAGTGACAAATCAATTCCCGCCGTGATATTAACCAAGATACCGCGCGCACCCTGCAGGTTCACGTCTTCCAGCAACGGACTACGAATAGCAGCTTCAGCCGCTTCACGAGCACGGTTTTCACCGGTCGCACGGCCAGTGCCCATCATCGCCATACCCATTTCAGACATTACTGTTCTTACGTCAGCAAAGTCCACGTTGATCATGCCTGGGCGAATGATCAAGTCTGCAATACCTTGTACTGCACCGAGCAAGACATTGTTCGCCGCTTTGAATGCATCAAGTAAGCTCGTGGATTTTCCCAAAACTGACAACAGTTTTTCGTTCGGAATTGTAATCAACGAGTCAACGCGCTCACCCAACTCTTTAATACCCGCATCAGCAATCAGCATGCGCTTTTTACCCTCGAAAGGAAAAGGCTTGGTGACCACAGCAACAGTCAAAATACCGAGATCACGCGCGACTTCAGCAACAACCGGCGCGGCACCTGTACCAGTCCCGCCACCCATACCAGCGGCGATAAATACCATATCCGCACCGCGCAATACTTCGGCGATGCGCTCGCGATCTTCCATNNGCTGCAACACGGTGCGCGCATCTATATCTTTCAATGCTTGCGAATCGGTATTGGCGCAAATAAATTCTACGCCTTCAATTTTACTCGCGATCATGTGTTTGACTGCGTTTCCGCCGCCACCACCAACACCGATCACTTTGATTACTGCGTTTTGATGAATGCTATCAACTAATTCAAACATGGCCACACCCCTTTTGTTTCCCTTGACTCAATCTGTGAAATAAAATTTGGTTAAAAATTACTTTGGAATATTTTTTTGATCTTGCTAAAAATTGAACCTTGCGACTCTTTAGCGGTAGTTGATGCACGGCTACTACCCTGTTGTTGCTTCATGGCGTAAATCAATAAACCTACACCAGTCGAATAAATAGGGTTATTTACAATATCGGATAAGCCACGAATGTTCTGTGGGGCACCGAGCCTAACGGGCATATGAAAAATTTCTTCCGCCAACTCGATAACACCTTCCATTTTGGAAGTACCGCCGGTCAACACGATCCCCGCCGCAATTAAATCTTCATAACCACTGCGACGAAGCTCTGCTTGAATCAGCGTAAATAATTCGTCGTAACGTGGCTCAACAACTTCTGCGAGTGCCTGACGGGACAAATCGCGCGGTTGACGATCGCCAACGCTTGGCACTTTGATGGTTTCATCGGGGCTGGTTAACTTGGCCAGCGCACAGGCATATTTAATTTTGATTTCTTCAGCATTGGGGGTCGGAGTGCGCAATGCCATAGCGATGTCATTGGTCACTTGATCACCCGCAATCGGGATAACACCAGTGTGGCGAATCGCTCCATCTTTAAAGATAGCGATATCGGTAGTGCCGCCGCCAATATCCACTACACATACGCCCAATTCTTTCTCGTCATCGGTTAACACAGAATAGCTGGAAGCCAACTGTTCAAGAATGATGTCTTCCACTTCCAAACCGCAGCGACGAATACATTTCTCAATATTTTGTGCCGCATTTACTGCACAGGTAACCAAATGCACCTTTGCCTCCAGTCGCACGCCGGACATGCCCAAAGGTTCTTTTACGCCATCTTGATCATCAATCAAAAACTCTTGTGGCAAAATGTGCAGAATTTTTTGGTCTGCCGGAATCGCCACAGCTTGCGCCGCATCAATTACCCGCTCCAAATCCTGTGCAAACACTTCGCGATCACGAATCGCCACAATACCGTGTGAGTTCAAACTGCGAATATGACTACCGGCGATACCCGCGTAAACAGAATGAATTTGGCAGCCGGCCATTAATTCTGCTTCTTCAATTGCGCGTTGGATCGACAACACCGTCGATTCAATATTTACCACCACGCCTTTTTTCAAACCATTGGACCGATGCGAACCAATTCCAACAATTTCCAGTTGTCCTTCGGGGGTGATCGCACCAACGATAGCGACAACCTTGGATGTGCCTATATCCAGGCCTACAATCATTTTGTTGTCGCTAGCGTTTGCCATTCATAAACCTCATTTGCCAGTAGTGAGCCAATTCAAGCAACTGGCGATTTTCTTAATCAATTAATTTGTGGAGTAACTGAAGCTGCTGGAGTGGGTAGTTTTACTTGGGCTTGGCTTTTTATGTACTTTCTTGCCATTGCCGAGTCAGCTACCCAACGCACTGCAACTCCATTTGTGTATCGTAAATCTATCGCTTTTACATCCAACCAAATATTACTTAATTGCGTGTCGTATACAGTAACAAATCTACGCATTTTTTCCATCACTTGATCGCGTCCAAGTGCGATTTCTACGTGATTTTTTATCGTTAATCGCCATGATTTTTTGTTATCGCACTTTAATGCGATAACTTCCAACCCACGCGAGCGCAAAAGTTGGGATAAATCCTGATACTGCTGCAAAATTTCCGGCGCATCTGCTTCGTTTCCTTGCAACCATGGCAAGCCGGAAAGCTTGCTTGCTTCATCAACGAGAACAATTTCACCGCGCTGATTTAAAAACCCATCACCCCAGCGAGCAATCGGCTTTTGTTCAGCAATCTTAACGACCAAGGTATCGGGCCAGCGGCGATTTAACGTCACTTTTTCCACCCATGGATCTCCAAGTAATGCATTTTTCAACCGCATCAAATCCAATTGCAAAAAATCACCGTCGATCTCATTGCCAATTAGCTCAGTTGCACGCTGTTTGGTGATGAAATTGAAATCACCCTCCACCACTACGCTTTTAATTGGCCGCTCGAACACTTTGGCGACTGGTCCACTAACCCAATAAATCCCAAGACAAAGCCCAACCAGAAAAACAACTGCACCCAACTTGCGATTAATCCAGGAAGAATTCCTCGAGCGCCAAAATTTTTTTCCAGTGCGCCCTGTTTTTTGTCCCGTGTCACGCTCCCTGCGTCCTTGGGGAGATGCTTTGGTATAACCGCGTTCACGCTTTACCTTTCCATCTTGCGGGGCAACCGGTAAATCCGGTGGAACATAACGTGATGACGGACTATCCAATAACACATCGCGCACTACACGGGATGTCGCTGCTGATTCGCGGCGACTATCCCGCGCCGTTTCAGCCGCGCGATTACGGCGCCCTGATTTAGCATCTGCGGGATCGGCTTTCTCATTACCAATCCTCGGTTCAATGCGCTCGCCTTTCATATCACGCATGCTTATTCACACTGCCATTACACATTTACACTTTCACCGCGAGGCTTGCACGCAAAACGGTGAGCACTAACTCGGCAAATGACAGCCCAACCGCTTTTGCCGCCATGGGAACCAAACTGTGACTGGTCATACCCGGTGCAGTGTTCACTTCCAACAGATAAAAATTTTGCTGAGCATCAGCCATTACATCTACGCGACCCCAGCCGCGGCAACCAACCGTATTAAATGCATTGAGCGCGAGCGTTTTTAATTCCTGCTCTTTTGCTGCTGACAAACCACAGGGGCAAAGGTAACGCGTATCCTCGGCAATATATTTCGCATTAAAATCATAGAAGGTGTGATCAGTCTCCAACTTGATTGGCGGTAGAGCTTCGCCATCAAGAATCGCAATCGTATATTCAGCACCAACAATCAATCGCTCAACCAACACACTGCCCTGATATTGCGCTGCTTTTTGAAACGCAACTTCCAACTCAGCTGCGCTATTGACACGCGACATACCAATACTTGAACCCTCGTTGGCCGGCTTTACCATCACTTCACCACCAAGATTTGCTAGCACTTTCGCGAAATCAGATGCCTGGGTTAGTACAGCAAACTCTGGTGTGGACAAACCTTGTTGGCCATTGATATCGACGCCACGCCACAGTTGCTTGGTGCGCAATTTATCCATCGCCAACGCCGATGACGCAACATCGCTACCGGTGTAAGGAATATTCAAAAATTCGAGTAACGCTTGTATGCGTCCATCTTCACCACCAGGGCCATGCAGAATCAAAAAAGCACGATCAATTTTTGCCGCTTGAATATCCGCAATAATGTTATCGCCTACATCAATGGCAACATGCTCAACACCCGCTTCAACCAAAGCCGCGATAACCGCCGCGCCACTTTGCAGGGAAATTTCGCGTTCAGCCGACAAACCACCAAAGAGCACACCCACGCGGCCCAATTGTTTTTTCAACGATTCACTAATCGGCAGAGTTACTGCTTGCATCACTGATTAACCTCTAACGCAATTGTCGTTTTGCTAATTCAGGAGAGAGAACACCCACATTACCCGCGCCTTGGGTAATCACTATGTCACCCGCGCGCACTATGTCTTTCACTATTGCAGGCACACCATCAACGGTTTCCACAAAAAATGGTTCAATTACGCCGCGTGCACGAATACTGCGGCAGAGATGGCGACTGTCAGCTCCGGGAATTGCATCTTCACCCGCGCTATAGACTTCCAACATAATCAGCGCATCCGCAGTCGACAGCACTTCAACAAAATCTTCATACAGATCGCGCGTGCGTGTGTATCTGTGTGGCTGATAAATCATGACCAAACGACGCTCGGGCCAACCATCGCGCACCGCTTTAATAACCGCAGCCACTTCGCGCGGGTGATGACCGTAATCATCGACCAGCATCGCTTCGCCTTCGCCCACCGGAAAGTTACCGTAGACTTGAAAACGACGGCCAACACCCTGGAAGTTTTCAAGTCCAGACTGAATCGCCTCATCACTAATGCCTTCATCCGTTGCAACGGCAATGACAGAGGTTGCATTCAACACGTTGTGAATACCAGGAATATTGATACGGATGTGCAATGGTTTGTCGTGACCGGGGCGAAGCACATCAAATTCAGAATGCATTTTGTTCTGCTTGATATTGATCGCACGAAAATCACAGTGCTCACCAAAACCGTAAGTCAAAATCGGGCGCGACACTTCCGGAATAATGTCGCGGATCACCGGATCCTCACCACAGAGCACTGCCAAACCATAAAACGGCAGGTTGTGCAAAAATTCGATAAAGGTTTTTTTCAACTTGGAAAAATCACCGCCATAGGTTTCCATATGGTCGGCATCAATGTTGGTGACAATCGCCACCATCGGTTGCAAATGCAAGAAAGATGCATCGCTTTCATCGGCTTCGGCAACCAAATAGCGGCTCGCACCTAATTGCGCGTTAGTGCCAGTGCTATTTACCAAGCCGCCGATAATAAATGTCGGATCTTGTTTTGCAGCGGCAAGAATAGATGCGAGCAAACTGGTAGTAGTGGTTTTGCCATGAGTACCCGCAACCGCAATACCGTGGCGATAGCGCATCAACTCGCCTAACATCTCGGCACGACGCACAATCGGGATACGCAATTCACGCGCCCCCAACATTTCCGGATTGCTCGCATTCACTGCACTGGAGTTCACTACCACATCAGCGTCACGAACATTATCAGCAGAATGGCCAATAAAAACCGTCGCACCTTTTGCTACCAATCGCTCGGTCACACTGGATTCTTTGATATCAGAACCAGAAATTTCATAACCCTGATTCAACAGCACTTCAGCAATGCCACTCATTCCTGCACCGCCAATACCAATAAAATGAATGCGGCGAATACGACGCATTTCCGGCACACAATGACCTATGGCACTACCACCTATGGATTGTTGCGTAGATTTATCCACGGGCTACCTCCTCACAAATATCAGCCACTTGTGCAGCAGCATAGGGCTTAGCCAATTGCTGCGCTTTTTCCGCCATCGACATCAAATGATGGCGGTCAGCTAATTCGGTTAACAACAAAGCAGCTAGTTTTGCTGCCGTTAAATCTTTTTGTACCAGTGCGATACCGGCACCCGCTTCGGTTAAATTGTTTGCATTAAATGTCTGGTGATCATCAATTGCACTTGGCAATGGAATTAGTATCGCCGCGACACCTGCCATCATTAATTCCGAAACCGTCAGCGCGCCTGCACGGCAAATCACCACATCAGCCCAAGCGTATGCGGCAGCCATGTCATCAATAAACTCAGTTACTTTGGCATTGACCTGATATTGCATATAGAAAGCGGTCGTCGCCTCAGCATGACCTCTACCGGATTGATGCCAGACTTGCGGGCGTGAACCGAGCGGCAGCTCTGCCACGGCTTGAGGAACTAATTCATTGATCGCCTTTGCTCCCAAACTGCCACCCACGACCAATAGTTGTAATGGCAACTTTTTCTGCGCCCGTTCGGCGTACCGAGCTTTCACAGCAGCAAGATTTTTAATTTGCTCGCGCACCGGGTTACCAACAATCTGCTCACTGCCGGCTTCGCCAAAAGAATTAGGAAAGGCGGCGAGCACCTTATTGGCAACTTTTGCTAATAAGCGATTGGTAGTTCCCGCAACAGCATTTTGCTCGTGAATCACCAATGGCTTGCCCGATAGTTTTGCTGCTAATCCACCAGGACCAGAAGCAAAACCACCAAAGCCCAAAACCACATCAGGATTAATTTGACGAATTACACTAACGGCTTGCAATAATGCATAGATAATCAGGAATGGTGCTTTTATTAATCCGATCAATCCACGCCCCCGCACACCTTCAACTTTAATAAGATGCAATTCAATATTTGCCGCAGGCACTAACCGGTTTTCTATCCCACGTGCAGTTCCCAACCAATTTATGGTTGCACCACGTGCACGCAGCTCTTCGGCCACGGCCAAAGCGGGGAATACGTGTCCGCCAGTACCACCAGCCATGATTAAAACTGAAAGATTTTTAGTTTTGGTTGGCGTATTCATGCGACCGCCTCCACTAAACTTCTACGTGGAGTTTTTGCAACTTCCGGCACCACTGGGACAAAGCCTGCAAGCTCCCATTGCACACGCATCACGAATGCCATCAACACACAGCAAATTAATAAGCTACTGCCACCGTAACTAATAAAGGGCAAAGTCAGACCTTTGGTGGGCAACAATCCCGATGAGACGCCCATATTGATAAAGACCTGAAACGAAAACAAAATGGCGATGCCAAATGTTGCTAACGCAGGGAACATTTTACCGGCCGCAAGATTTTGTTTTGCCACATTAAAAATTCGCAGGATCAAGGCCGCAAACAATCCCAACAGAACAATGGCACCGATCAAACCAAACTCTTCAGCAATAATCGCAAAAATAAAATCCGTGTGTGCCTCTGGCAAGAAGAATAGCTTTTGTAAACTATTACCCAAGCCCAAACCAAACCATTCACCACGACCAAAACCGATCAGTGATTGGGTAAGCTGATAACCGGTATCGAATTGATCAGCCCAAGGATCCAAAAAAGTAATCAGGCGCTGCATACGGTAAGGCGAGAGTACAGCAACAGCCGCCAACCCGCCCACGCCAATCGCGATCAACAAAAGGAAGTGCAGCATTCGCACACCCGCAATAAACATCATCGCAAATACAGTTGCACTTAGTACTACCGAGCTACCAAAGTCTGGCTCCAACAACAACAAGCCAACAAATACACCAACAACCATCAGCGGCTTTAGAAAACCTTGCCAACCAAAATGAAGTTCCTGATAGCGACGCGCAAAAAAACTGGCAAAAAATACCACCGCGCAGAACTTGGCAATTTCAGATATTTGAATTGATATAATTCCAAGACTGAGCCAACGCTGGCTTCCATTTACTTTCTTGCCAATCCCCGGAATCAATACAATCACTAACAAGAAAAATGTCAGTAGCAAAAAGTGTCCTGAATAACGCTGCCAAACACTCATGGGCACACACACCACGAACATCGCCAACACAATACCGAGCAACATATACACCGTATGGCGTTTGGCAAAAAACCAGGCATCGTTATAGGTGACCGCCGCAAAAGAGACGGACGCTGAAGCCACCATAATCAAACCAATTGACATCAGTGCTAACCATAAGCACAGCAGCGGCAAGTCGATACGCTGACTTAGGGGCAATTGGTTAATGTGCGTGGTGGCGTTAATCATGATGCGATCAACTCCTTTACGGCGAGGCAGAATTTTTCGCCGCGGTCTTCGTAATTTTTAAACATATCGAAACTGGCGCAAGCGGGCGATAACAAAACCGCATCACCAGGATTTGCTGTTGCGAAAGATTTATTCACAGCGTCTTGCATAGTGTTGGCATGAATGACTGGGACAGCATCGCCAATAGCCTCTTCAATAACTGGCGCATCGCGGCCAATTAAAATCACTTTGCTATTAATCGCGCGCAAGGCAGGCGTCAACTCGGTGAAGTCCTGCCCTTTGCCTTCGCCGCCCAAAATAACTATTAACTGCTGCGGATCACGCGCTAAACCATGGATAGCGGCAAGTGTTGCACCTATATTGGTGCCCTTGGAATCGTTATAAAATTCCACGGCATTTTTTTCGGCCACAAATTCGCAGCGATGACGCAAACCACCAAAATTTTTCAGGGTGGTCAGCATGGCATCCATCGGAATACCAGCTGCATCACCTAATGCCAATGCAGCGAGAGCATTATCCACATTATGGCGACCGCGAATTTTCAGCTCATTCGTCGCCATTAACGGGGTGAGATTTTTAGCAAGGAATTCAACGCCGTCATGCGACATCAATCCAAAGCTGCCGAAATCGGCATTGCCACCAAAATAAATTGGCTTGGCACCAGCCGCTAGCGGTGGATGAGTGAGGATGTCTTTACGATTCACAACAATATGTTCAGCACCAAAATACACACGCAACTTGGCAAGAATATAGGCGCGCATGTTTTCGTAACGATCCAAATGGTCGGCACTGATATTTAAAATGGTTGCCACTTTGGCATTCAACTTGGTAACTGTTTCCAACTGGAAGCTGGACAACTCCATCACGTAAAGCTCGACCGAGTCGTTTAACAACTCCAATGCTGGCGTGCCGAGATTGCCGCCAACAGCAACATTAGTTCCTGCAGCCTTAGCCATTTCACCCACCAAGGTGGTTACCGTGCTTTTTGCATTTGAACCGGTAATAGCCACTATCGGTGCTTCGGCAGCGCGGACGAATAATTCAATATCGCCTACAACAGAAATGCCCGCTGCTTTTGCTTGCTCTATTGCAGGAGTTGCGACCGCGACGCCGGGGCTGACAATAATTTCATCACAGGCAAGTAGAGTCTGTACATCTAACTCGCCGCAAACAATAGTAACGCCGGGAAATTCCTGCTGAACTTGTGCAAGATTGGGCGGAGAACTGCGAGTATCCATTAGGACAAATGCCTGCCCTTGCGCCGCCAAAAAGCGGGCAACCGACAAACCGGTAATTCCGGTGCCGATAATCGCTTTTACTTTACTGGTGGCAATCATTTGACTCACAGTTCTTTCTCTCTTGTACTTACATATATTGAAGTTTTAAAATTTCTATCATGACAAACGCTGAAAATACATTTTTCGTCATACTCGCGAACGCGGGTATCCATAACAATCAACTCTTTGGATTAGCTGCGCTGGTCTACGACTCCTGCTTTCGCAGGAATGACGAATAATGTAGAAAGTTCCTAGCGCAGTTTTAACGTCGCCAAGCCAATCAATACCAATACCAAGGTAATAATCCAAAACCGCACGATAACGCGCGGCTCCGGCCAACCTTTTAATTCAAAGTGGTGATGAATGGGCGCCATACGAAAAATACGGCGCCCCGTTAACTTGAATGACGCCACTTGTAAAATTACCGAGACAGTTTCCAGTACAAAAATGCCGCCCATAATAAACAATACAATTTCGTGGCGAACGATAACGGCAACCAAACCCAACGCGGCACCCAGTGCAAGTGCACCTACATCACCCATAAATACTTGTGCGGGATAGGTGTTGAACCACAAAAACCCCAAACCAGCACCCACCAACGCACAGCAAAATATCGCCAGCTCACCTGCGCCAGGAATGTAAGCAATCTGCAGATATTGCGAGAATTGAGAGTGCCCGGAGAGATACGCGATTAATGCCAAAGCTCCGGCAACCATCACGCTCGGCATAATTGCCAAGCCATCCAGACCGTCAGTTAAATTCACGGCATTACTAGTGCCCACAATCACGAAATAAGTGAACACTATGTAAAACAAACCTAAATCGAGCGCGACATTTTTAAAGAAAGGAATAAATAATTGTGTTTCAGCAGGACTCTGCGCGGTGTAATACAAAAAGATCGCCGCACCAAAACCAGCAATGGATTGCCAAAAATATTTCCAGCGCGCAGGCAGACCGCGCGAATCTCTTTTTGCCACCTTGCGGTAATCATCTACCCAACCTACTGCACCGAAAATCGCAGTAACAATTAACACAACCCAGACATAACGATTGGATAAATCAGTCCACAGCAAAGTGCTAATAAAAATCGCCGATAAAATTAATGCTCCACCCATTGTGGGTGTACCTGATTTACTCAGATGAGATTGGGGGCCGTCATCACGCACTGACTGACCGATACGCAATTCAGTTAAGCGACGAATGAACCAAGGGCCGAGCAATAACGAAATACCTAGTGCGGTAAGCACGCCTAAAATGGCGCGCACCGTTAAATATTGAAACACCGCAAAGCTGCGCAGATATTCTTGTAAGTATTCTGATAACCAATACAGCATTAGTGTAAGTCCTCCGCCGAATCACAGAGCTGGCGCACAACTAAATCCATAGCGGCGCTACGCGAGCCTTTTATAAGAAGCGTGGTGTCCTTTTTTGCAATTTTTTTAAGGTGATCAACCAAGCTCGCTTGATCAGCAAAATGTAATGCGCCCTTACCGAAGGCTTGAGTCGCATTTTCACTGAGCTTGCCCACGGTAAATAAGTTGGCGATTTTTTTCTCCCGCGCATATTCACCCAGCTCTGTGTGTAGCTGCGGCGCCTCTGAACCTAACTCGCCCAAATCACCTAAAACTAATATGCCGCGTTTTTTTTGCGCAAGCACATCAATTGCTGCGCGCACTGAGCCGGGGTTTGCGTTGTAGCTGTCATCAATAATCTGCGAATTATTAATTCCTACATGGCGACTCATACGCCCTGCAACCGGAGAAAAATTGGCAAGCCCTTGCTTTATTTGCTGCAAGTTTGCACCCACCGCTGATGCGCAAGCCGCTGCCATTAATGCATTGCGCACATTGTGCTCACCTTGGGCATTGACGCTGACCTGCGTAGAAGCACCATGCAAATTAATCGAGAACTCAATACTATTGGCGCTCGGTTCAATATCCTGCGCAAAACAATCGGCATCTGGATTTTGATAAGCAACGCGAATGACTTTACGGTTAGTTAGCGCCGCCAACCAATCTGGAGCAAAACGATCATCGATATTGACAACGGCGGTTCCGGTAGTCGGTAGTGCCGCATAAATTTCGCCTTTCGCTCGCGCCACACCTTGCAAGGAACCAAAGCCTTGAATGTGTGCCGCCATCACGTTATTAACCATCGCAATTTGCGGTTTGGCGAGCGAACAGAGATATTCAATTTCCTTTGGGCCGCTTGCACCCATTTCAATCACTGCAAATTCATGATGAGCTTCCAACTGCAACAACGTTAAAGGCACACCAATATGATTATTAAAATTGCCTTTGGTAGCATGGGTTGAACCGCATTCGGCAAGAATCCCGGCAAGCAAGGTTTTTACTGTGGTTTTGCCGCTGCTTCCGGTAATAGCAATAATCGGACGTAAGAATAAGCTGCGATTCAATGCAGCAATTTGCCCAAGTGCTAAAAGCGAATCACTAACGACCAATTGCGGCAATTTAATATCGGGGAAAAAACGCTCAACCACTAAGGCGCAAGGTTTTTTGGCAACCGCATCGTTGATGAAATCGTGCGCATCAAAATGCTCGCCGCGCAGGGCAACAAATAGTTCGCCTTCCGCAAGTGTGCGTGAATCGGTACTCACGCGGGTAAACTCCACATCGCCTTGCTTAACGTCACTTTTCTTAAACTCACCTTGCTTAAACTGTGCAGTAACGGCACGCAAAGGTTTATTGG
>DQHS01000213.1:0-157 GCA_003524365.1 Cellvibrio sp.
TGCCAGGCTTCCCCCATGTCGCCCCCCTGATTCCAGGCAAGCCAGGATTGATGTAATGCCGTCTTCAGCGCGGGCGCGGTTTGGTCGGTATAGAGATCGAGAAAGGCATTTAATTTGGTGATATGTACTTCTTCGTCCTGCGGGTAGATATGCCAGA
>DQHS01000213.1:179-1970 GCA_003524365.1 Cellvibrio sp.
GCCCAGAGCAGCTTGTCGTACTCGGTCTGGGTGATAAAAGGGATTGCTTGTAGATACAGATTTCCCTGCATGTAACTATCGCCAACGTCCAGCTTTTGGCCCAGTGTCTGATTGATACTGGTCAGGATTTTACCGTTGGGAATCAGGCAGTGGACGGGTTTACTTGAATTTGTCCAAGCCGTTAGCAGGCTTGCAACGGCTGGATTCTCATAGGCAAAAAGGGGGCNNTTCGGCAAAAAGGGAAACAAGCAACGCATTTGGCTGTGGTTCGATTCCCATGCTTGCCAGCCAAGGTGCGGCGTGAAAACCATCGCGCGCGCTGAGCAGCGATTGTTCGCGCAGTAAGCCGCCAGTGCGCGGCATAAATCCTGGAAAGAAAAAGGTTTTACGCAGGCCGGTAGCGGGGTGGGCGGAGGGCATGCGATGAAATTCCTCAACCCAGCTCTCTGCACTTAAGTAATCCAGATTAATCCACACTGGCGTTTGGCCGAGGCGCTTGAGCTGTGCCATCTTGTCCAAATACAGGGAGGGGATATCACAGGCAAAGCCTTCGACAACCACATCAGCAATCTGCACATCTGCACTAAATTCGGGATTCCACCGGCAAACCTCTACGCCTGCGACTTGTTGGTGATCCACTTGCCGGGTTTCCGGCCAGATGCGTATCAGCGAATCCAGATCATCCACCCAGAGTCGTACAGCTTGCTGGTGTTCCTCGACTAACTGCCGCGCCAGTCGCCAGCAAACGCCTATATCGCCAAAGTTGTCGATAACACGGCAGAAGATATCCCAGGTTTTGATGTGTGTTGATTGCATTAGTCAGTTCAGATCGAATTAAGTGGGGGGCGAATGATACCAGCGCCGATATTTTTCGTAATGGCCAGTTACAATCAAAAAGCGAACGTCCGCAGCATGAAGAAACAGCACTTGCCACAAAAAATTTGCCAGCATTGCCAGCGCCCTTACACCTGGCGAAAAAAATGGGAAAAGGTGTGGCTGGAGGTGAGGTTCTGTTCCACTGCCTGCAGTACCGCCGCTCGTAGAAACAGGAAGCAATCCCCTCAATGAAAAAAATACGTCACTTGTGCCTGATACTCGGCGACCAACTCAATCGCGATAGTCTACTCTTTGCCGATTTCGATCCTGCACAGGATCTCCTCTGGATGGCCGAAACACTAGGCGAAAGTACACATGTTCCCTCTAATAAACAGCGCAGCGCAATGTTTATTGCGGCGATGCGCCATTTCGCACAAGCGCTTCGCGATGAGAAATTACCCTTAGTTTATTATTCGCTTGATGAGCATACACAACCCGATTTCGCCTCCGCAATTAAAACAACGCTGCAAAATTACAAGGTGACTCAACTGCGGGTTGTATTGCCCGGTGATTATCGTGTTTTGCAAGAATTAAAACGTTTTTGTGCAGATAACAATTTGCCGCTAGAGGTACTTGCAGATAATCACTTTATCGCCAAGCCGGGTGAATTTAGCGCGTGGAAAAAAGGCAAAAAACAGTTGCGTATGGAATATTGGTATCGCCAGTTGCGCAAACGCACAGGTATATTAATGAGTGGCCAAGCGCCCGTCGGCGGTGATTGGAATTACGATAAAGATAATCGCGGAACCTTTGGCAAGGCCGGGCCGGGGCTATTGGACAACGCATTGGTCTTTCCTGTCGATCAAATTACTCAAGGTGCAATCAATTCCGTAGAGAAGTTTTTTCCGGATAATCCCGGAAACTTATTGAGTTTCGGTTGGCCGGTTACCCGGGCGCAAGCGCTAGTATTGTTTA
>DQHS01000213.1:1983-12810 GCA_003524365.1 Cellvibrio sp.
ATGTGCGCGGCCTCTATTGGAGCCTTATGCCGGAATGGCAGGAGATGAACGCATTAGATGCGCAACACAACCTGCCGGATTTTTATTGGAGCGGCGAGGTGGATATGACCTGCCTGAGCCAGAGCATCAAGCAAGTTTTGGATACAGGTTATGGTCACCATATCCAGCGGTTGATGGTCACTGGCTTGTTTGCACAACTTTGGCAAACCCGCCCTGAACAAATCCATGCATGGTATTTGGCTATGTATGTTGATGCCGTAGAATGGGTCGAATTACCCAACGTATTGGGGATGAGCCAATACGCGGATGGTGGCATAATGGCCTCCAAGCCCTACATCGCGACCGGTCGTTACATTGCCAAAATGAGCAATTATTGCGATCACTGCCGCTATAAGCCGGATGAAGCCGAGACGGAAAACGCATGCCCATTTACAACATTGTATTGGGAGTTTCTGTTGAAGCATCGCGCGCGATTTCAACAGCATCCGCGCCTGGCATTACAGGTTAAGCATTTGGATAACCAGAGCGAAGACAAGCGGGCTGCGATTGCCAAGCGCGCCCAATGGGTGAGGGCGCATTACCCCGCTAACCACTACACATGATCGGAATTTATTATGGCCTCTCTACAGGATCAACTGCTTAAAGCCGGTTTGATAGACAACAAAAAAGCCAAACAAGCCAACAAAGAAAAACGCAAAGAAACTAATGTGGCGCGCCGCTCCAGTGAAGAAGTGGTTGATGAAATAAAACAATCCGCCGAACAGGCCCGCTTGGAAAAAGTGGAGCGCGACCGCGAATTAAATCGCCAGCGCGACTTGGAGTCGCAACAAAAAGCCGNNGCTGGCAATGGCGATGTGGAATACAATTTTACCGATGGCAAACTCATCAAAAAAATGCGTGTGTCGCCGCTGGTGCTTGAACAAATCGCGCGCGGTTTGTTGGGTGTTGTAAAACTGGGCGATGGTTATGAAGTAGTGCCGCGCGTAGTCGCCGACAAAATTGCACAACGTGACGAGAAATTCGTCGTTGTTGCCAACACCAAAACCGATAACAAAGTTGATGAGGATGATCCCTACAAGAATTACGTCATTCCCGATGACCTTATGTGGTAGTCCTTATGTGGAATCCAATCCGCGCGGTGTTGCGCAGTAACTCATTGCGCGGTATAAAAATTATCGCGTTGAGTTTAATGTTAGTTCTCGTCTGCGCTGCCCCGATTATGCTTTACATCGCACTCGGCCCTGAAGATGGCAATCCCATTTTGCTTGGTTGGCTTTTTGCTGCAGGCGCTGTGGTTGCGCATATCGGTTTTTTTGTAGGGATAGTGTTGGTGATNNGATATGTATTTCGCTAAAAAATAGTAATGGGTACATCTTCTGTAAAAAATCTGTTCAGAAATCAATAGCCGTGCTTGTGTCGGGTGAAAGTCGGGTAGATGCCGTACCCGACCGGGTATGTTTTTAGTAATACTCTGGGTTCACACAGGTTGGAGTAAATAAATGATTCTTAAAGAGCTGCGTATTAGTCGCCATCTTTCACAAGAGCAGTTAGCGCAAATGTCTGGTTTGAATGTCAGAACCATTCAGCGTATTGAAAGCGGTCATAACGCCAGTGTGGAATCACTTAAATGCCTCGCCTCTGTGCTTGAAGTGGATGTAGTAACCCTAACCCAGGAGCGAATGATGATAGATAAAAATTCTGATGTATGGCGCAACCAGCCATTGTGGTTGAAATGGTGGTTTTTTATTAATTACCTAAGTTTTAAACCTTTACGTAAATCCACTTTACGTGGCATGGTTTTTTGCCATGCTTGCGGATTCGCACTTTGTGCGTTTGCGTGGATTGATCTAAAAGCATTGCCTGGCGGCCTGGCGTTTTTACTTACTGGCTATTTATTCCAGCTATTGTCTTGGCAGGGCGATAAATATGGTGTTTGGTACGACAATCCGGATGACACACCTGCTTAGGCACTTGGTAAAAGCAGTAAGGAGATAAATACACTTGCTGCTTTTTCAAATCCTTTTTAAAACTCCCCCAAAAAACCACCTGACTGATGCGCCCATAAGTGCGCATACACACCGCCCAATGCGATCAACTCATTGTGTGTTCCCTGTTCGATAATCTGGCCTTTATCTAATACGATTAAACGATCCAGCGCGGCAATGGTTGATAAACGGTGTGCAATAGCGATCACTGTTTTACCTTGCATCAGCGTATTTAAATTAGTTTGGATTGCTGCCTCAACTTCAGAGTCCAGCGCAGAAGTCGCTTCATCCATAATTAAAATCGGGGCATTCTTTATCAGTACGCGGGCGATAGCGACGCGCTGGCGCTGGCCGCCCGATAATTTAACCCCGCGCTCTCCTACATGTGCGTCATAACCCGTGCGGCCTTCGTTATCGCTGAGCCCTAAAATAAAGTTATGCGCTTCTGCCTGCTTGGCGGCGCAGATCATTTCTTCTTCGGTTGCATTAGGTTTGCCGTAGAGCAGGTTGTCGCGGATAGAGCGATGCAGCAGTGATGTATCTTGCGTAACCATGCCGATTTGCGCGCGCAAACTTTCCTGTTTTATATTCGCGATGTTTTGCCCGTCGATTAAAATTGATCCATCATCGACATCGTAAAAACGCAATAATAAATTCACTAAGGTGGACTTGCCTGCGCCGGAACGGCCGACCAAGCCAATTTTCTCACCGGCGTTAATATGCAAATCAAACTGTTGTAGTAGGCCATCGCTTTTTCCGTAATTAAAGCGCACAGATTTAAAATCGATTTGGCTTTGTTGGATCAGCAAGGGCAGTGCATTGGGTTTGTCTTGCACTTCACGCGGAATCGACAGCGTATTTAAACCGTCGCGTGCGGTGCCGATATTTTCAAACAGGGCGGAAACTTCCCACATAATCCATTGCGCCATACCATTCAATCGCAGTACCAATCCGACAGCGGCAGCAATTGCACCGGTGGTGATTGCTGCACTCGACCAAAGCCAAAGTGATACGGCGGCAATCGCAAATATTAGTAATGCATTTATCGCCCAGACTCCGCTTCCTAACAAAGTTGCCAAACGCATTTGTGGATGCACAGTCGATAAAAAATATTCCATGCCTGTTTTCGCGTAATCGGCTTCGCGGTTGGAATGTGAAAATAATTTCACGGTAGAAATATTGGTGTAAGTGTCTACCAGGCGACCAGTCATATCGGAGCGTGCGTGAGCCTGCTTGGCAGATATTTTTGCAAGGCGGGGCAGGAAGTAATAAAGCAGTGCTGAATAGGCGAGGAACCAGGCAATTAGTGGAATCGTCAAACGCCAATCGAGTGATGCCGAGAGGACCAGAATGCCGGTGAAATACACAATCACGTACAAGAGTACATCAAGCAATTTCATAATGGTTTCGCGTACGGCAAGGGCGGTCTGCATTACTTTGGTGGCGACGCGACCGGCGAATTCATTTTGGTAAAACTGGTAGCTTTGACCGAGCAAATAACGGTGCGCCTGCCAGCGAATGCGCATGGGGAAGTTGCCCAGGAGAGTCTGGTGCATTAACAATGAATGCAGTAGTACGCATATTGGTAGGGCGACAAGTAAAATAAAGCCCATCCAGATTAATTGCGTATGGGATTCGTTCCAAAAACTGTCCGGAGTGTGTTTATTGAGCGAGTCGACCAGCTCCCCGAGAAATCCAAATAGCGACACTTCCATCACCGCAATCAGACCGGTAAAAATTGCCATCCCTATTAAATATAATTCTGCCCCGCGGCTGTAATGACGGCAAAATGCGTAGAGAGTTTTGGGTGGTTCAGTTGGGTCTTGTGGGGGAAAGGGCTTAATCAGGCTTTCAAAAAAACGGAACATAATGCAATCGCCGGTAATAAATAAGAGGGACAGGCTAAATTTTGAGCCGTTATTGTAGCAGCTCAATGTGGATTATTCGTGTAACCAAGTGTTAATGCAGGGTGATAAACTGTCGCCAGTTTCTATTGGGGTAGCTGCCAACAGTTGGCAGTAGTGTTGTTTTGTCGGGATAAAATCTATGAAAAATACCTTGGTTGTGTTTGCCGCTGGTTGTCTTGGTGGTTTGATGATGTGCGTGGTGATGTGGTTGTTTTCCCGTTATGGGATTACCCAATCCCTGAATGTGCAGTTGAGCGGTTCGGTTTCGCCCCATTGGATGTACCCGCGTATTGTATGGGGTGGGCTGTGGGGGTTGTTATTTTTGTTGCCTATTTTTGCCAGCAGCCTCTTTGCGCGCAGTTTTGTGATCGCGTTAATTCCAACACTAATTCAATTGTTTGTGTTTTATCCATACTATGAAGGTAGGGGGGTTGCGGGATTATCGCTCGGCATATTAACGCCGTTTTTGGTGTTCTTTTTCTTTTGGGTGTGGTCGTTAACGACGGCAGTTACGCTGCGTTTATCTTAAGAGCTTGGAAGTGATAATGAGTAGATTATTTCTTAATCTCGTAATTTGGACGCTGTGCATCTGTTGCGTATCCGTAAATGCACAACTGCTGCCAGACAACAAAAGTCTAAATGCGCAGTCTGTGGCGCGCTGGATGCAAACCAACCGCGCTATAGCACCGATTGTACAGGTAGTGGATTCGATGAATGCCACAGATGCTGCGCTCAAGGCTTTTGAAGCCTTGCCGCCTGCAGAGCAAGATCAGAAAATTAATACACTACTGAAATCTAAAAACCTTCTGGAAAACGCTAATCAAATTACGCAGAAGCACGGTTGGAAATCTGTCGGTGAATATATGCGATTGAGCACCAAACTTGGCAATGCGATAGCTGCCTATTTTTTATTTGGTGATTTAGGCAAGGTGACGGGGGAGCAGGAAAAGCAACTCAAAGAAAAGGCCGATCCTGCTGTCTTGGCGGTCCCCCAAATCGATATAGATTTTATTAAGAAAAATGAAAAGGCGTTACAGAAATATATTCAAGCCTATGGGGCGGGGCGTTAGAGTGCGGCGATTTGATTCTCTATCCTACGGTAACTAATAAAAAAGGCGGATGTGATGAGCATCCGCCTTTTTTCATGCCGCGCTTTTAGCGCGAGCCACCACTGATACTGAGATAGACCAGTGTTTGGTTAAGCAGCTGATAAGCCACTTCACCAAAGGTGATGGGGCCGGTTAAGTCGCGGGTCTTCTTACCTTCGAGTTCTGAATATAGATAATTCAGGATGCAGTTGCACGAAAATGAGATTCCCTCGCTCGCTGATGCTGAAAGTTCTTTATTAAAACTCTCAATGTAGTTATCGACTGGTTTAGCGAAGCGATAGCTGATATCGGCAAAAACAGGTGCGTAAAGAGCAACTTGGCTATTCACTTCATCCACCTGCTGAATGCTTACATTAATCATCACACCCGAATAATTTGCTACTAATGGCAAACGCGTATCGACTTTAGCGTATTTAATGTAGTCAGCCAGATTTGCCGTTTCGCCGTTGATGGTGCAATCGCTTACGTTGAAACTGGTATTTTTGAATTTGATTTCAGGGCCATCGCCTTGGGTGAATAAATTGACGATATTGATGTTTGCCAGCTGGTTGGTTGGCAATGGAATATGCATTGCAACTGCTTGCTGATCAAACAGCATTCCGCGCGCGGGCCCAAAGCCAACTTTAGCGCTACGGCTACCAAGATCGTCCAGATGCACACCGGAAATCCAACCAATGATTGGCGAGAAATACATATTGGGGTAGTCAGGTGCTTTCTGGGCGTAGGACGAGTGCACTTCTGACATGGCGGGTAAAATGATAATAGTGAAACCGTGCTCAGGTGCTTCCTGCGCAATACGTGAAATAGAGTTGCCATCATACAAGGTGATGCGTGGCGCATTGTTCGCTTGCACCCCCTCAATCGTATTTACGAAAATCTTTTCGCGATCTACTGTGCCGCCTTCTTCCGTCATAAAGTAGGGGATAGTTCCCGCGATCCAATTGCCGGATGGCAGGTCAGTCAATACTGATTCATCGGCGGCGATAACCAGATATTCGCCCTTGTTAATTTTTTCAATAAGCTGATCGCGGTTAACGAGCGCACTGCGAATGCTGATGTCGGCGTCTTGTGCCATGCAAGATCTCCTGCACTATCTAATGAATGTTTAGCGGCTATTGCTTAAAACCATGCGAAGTTCTTGTTGCATGAATCGCTGGTTATGTTTGATAAAGTCTCTTACTCGTCTCACTGCATTAAGTTCAACCACAGGATCAGGATTCATCAGAATTTGTGAGCGAAGATTAGAGAGCAAAAGCTTATAGGCGATATGTGAACTTGGGATGAAACTGTCATCTTTTAAAATGCGTTTCCAAATTTCACTGCGCTCGTCGGGCAGTGAGTATTGAGATTCTTCTGGAGCATTCATCAATTGATTAATAAGTATTAGCTCTTTCTTCAGGCTGCGGGCATTTTTGCGGAAAAACTCGCGCAAAGAATTAAGAGCAAATACGCGTGCATTATTGTCGTCAGTATTTTGGAAGGCATGGCGCAGGCGAACCAAAAATAAATTCAGCGGCATGTTGGTCGAGCCCAAATCAATTTTACCGCTTATCAACTTTAACCAAATGGCATTTTTTAAAGCAGGCAATACTAATTTTGTAGTGACGCTACGTCGCTCTTCAACAGATTGCTTCTTCATTGATAGAGCTGATATTTGGCTAATCTCTGCATCGAGCGAATTGATATGCGAGATGAAAAATTTACGTAGCTCATTAACCGAGTCCGATAGCTTTACCTCGACCTTAGGGTCGATCATGCTGAGTTTTAACTTCGAGAGCATGAGCTTTAATGGGAACAGCTGCGTTTTTAAATGAAATTTATCATAGATCATGCTTTCCCAAATCGGGTCAGCTTCACAGGGTAAGCAGGTGGCGAGGCGATAAGATTCCGGAGTTTTTTCAATATCATTCAAAATGTCATCAATTAACGAAGAGTCGATACGTAGCATATTCGCGATAGCATCGGGCGCAATGCCGCGAATGTGTGCGAGCGCGACTTCCTGGCGTAATTGATGAGTGTAATTGCGATTTGGATCACCCAGGAAATTGGGCTGCAAAAGAGCATCTCTGCTAATGCCGGCACCTGAGATGCTTGGGTCGTAAAAAGACGAGACTATATGACAGCTGTAATAGCCAATACTGCTGTGTAGCCAGCGCTTACTTAAACCGGTATCGACTATTTTATTATGTTCGGAGTCATTTCCTTTTGAAAAAAAGGAGAAGCGGGACTTTTCCACATGGTGTGAAAGAGTGATTTGAATAATTTTGTTTTTTTCGTCGATATTCACATCCTGTGCTGACCACGGCGCATTAATTCCCAAAACGGCCTCAAAATAATACTTGGGTTGTTTAACCACTTCATGCTCCTTTGGCTGTCAACTGTCAAAATGTAACCTTTACTTCGACAAAACCTCAGATCAAAGTATTTTTTCACGATGAATTAATTGATGCTAATGATTGGCTAACAAAGGCTTTTGTTAGCTGTCAGGGTTTTTTGCTGCGTTAACAGTAACGGAGTGACGACAAGGTGTTCATGTACACATTGTCGCGTTAAACCTTTCGCCTATAAATTGGTTAATAATTGTTAACGGGCTATGGATTATGACGACCTCGCCATTTATTTAATAGGTATTTTCACGTTTCCATAAAAAATGTGTCGCCTAAGTTCACTTTTATTTTGGTTTGCGTTTTTTTGGCTGAAAAATGTTCTGTGTTTTCTGTGTAGCAATTAGAAATAGAGGCTGTTTTAGCTAAGTATTTTCACTTTACAAATTATTATTTTTTTGTGGGATCTGGTTCGCGAAAACCACTATTTGTTATTTCATTGACGAAATGATTGTGAAATCTTTGAGCTGTATTTTGACCACCGATATGTAAATCGGTTAATGAGATAATTTTCAAGGATTAAATTATGCAGTTCATTAAAGCGTTATTGAGTGGGGATTTTTTGCGGAGTAACAAAGGAATTGATGAATTCGCCGCGGGCCGTTTGCGAGTTGGAATTATAGGTACGGGAAAAATCGGCGTTGATCTCCTGGTGAAAGTGCGTCGGTCCCCTTGGATGGAGTGCGTCATTTTTTCTGGTAGAAATTTACAATCTACGGGGATGGTTTATGCGGCAGAATTAGGTGTTCCCGTATCTGATCAGGGTATCAATGCGTTTTTTGAGCCGCGATATCGCTGCGATATTGTGTTTGATGCGACCTCGGCCGCTAATCATATCGAGCACGCCCAGATTTTTGACAGGCTGGGTATTCTTGCGATTGACATGACTCCCTCGCAGATTGGTGAATGCTGTGTACCCGCATTAGGTATGAGAGAAGTCCTTGAAAACAAAAATATCAGTATGATCTCATGTGGTGGGCAGTCATCTATTCCTATTGCACAGGTATTGGCTAACACCATTCCTGGAATACACAAGATTACTGTCAAATCCATCGTTTCCCCCAATTCTATTGGTCCGGGCACCCTCGCTAACCTCGATGAGTATTATCACAATACCAAAGCGGGCTTAAAAAAATACACTGGCATCGCAGAGGTCGATGTGGAATNNTGTTGGTTGATGAGGTCAACATAGAGACGCGGATGTTAACGAGTGTTACCGCTTTTTGTGATTCAGTGGATCTTGATGCTTTGCAGATGCCGTTGATGGTTATGCTGGAAAGAATCCAAGCCTATGTACCTGGCTATAGGCTGGAGTCAGAGCCTGTGATGGTCGATGGTGGTATCAGAGTGGATTTAAGTGTGGAAGGTCTGGGTGACTATTTGCCGAAATACGCTGGCAATCTCGATATCATCAACTGTGCCGCTATAGCTGTTGCAGAGTATTACGCTGAGACGGCGTTGCTGTCGCGTGTGTCTAAGAAATCCTTGGTTCGTCATCACAGCAATATGCAATTGGGATATTAATGTTTTTAAAGCAAGACTGGGTAGTGAAACAGAAAGCGTGTTGCAGATTTTGAGTGAGTTGATTCAGGTGGTGGCGGATATTGCGAATACGGCAAAAGACCACACGCATGAATACACTGATAACGGCTCACCGCTGAAAACAAAAAAGCCCGAACAGTCGGGCGATTTTGGAGGGGAGAAAGGGGGCGGCGGATAGGCTTAAAATTAGGTTTGATCCGGTGAATGAGTAATTATTTAATTGATATGTGGTTAATTTGAAGCTTAGTTATTATTGGTGATTCGCATATCCACCGTATCCATTGCTAATATTAATCGCTGTTTTTTCAGTTATTAACCTATAGTGATGTGCTCGATCCGTAAAGCTGATTAAGCTATCAGATTGGATTGATCTAATAAACGGAAATTCTTCCAATTGAATGATGTGTGCATGCGTTGAAATAACCTTGTTGCATAGCGATATCAGTTCTTGTATGTGGTAGCTAATAAATAGATTTTCTCGACCTAGCATATTCCCGTTTAAAATTTCTTCTGCACAATTTCTTGTGTTTTCAAAACGTTTTTGGTTGAATCCATCGGCAGTGCTAAAAAAAGCAGAACGATAGCTGAACTTTCCCTGTTCGTCTTCCAGTACCTCTGAATCCATTTTTTCATCAAAAGCTATTATGGAGTCCTGAAGCAGTATTGTAAGTGACTCCAATCTTCTTAACGTTTGGTTATGATTTAGATCGTTGTGTTGTACAGATAAGGACTGAAGGAGGAGAATTACAGTTAAGAATCCAAACACTGGATTTAGGATGCCGCCTATGTAATCCCCAAATTGACCAAACTCTTCGGGTCCTCCGAGCTTGCCTGATTCAATCGTTGGCGAATATAAATACTGCGATATTAGAAATGCAACTACTGCAATGGCAGTCCATATAAGCGTCGAATATTTTTTTAAAACTGCTAACAATGAAGCCTGATCTTTATATATTGTTCTGCCTGCCATCCAAGCGGCTGCTATTGATACTAAAAAAGCAATGAGATGATTGTAGTCGTACTTTAAATAATGAATTAGTGAAGTTTGAAATTCATCGATCATGTTTGGAGCTCCGTTCAAGTAAGGGCGGCCAATCGCCCGCCTTAGTTATTTTTACTTGCCAATCATCCCTTCCGCTTTAGATGGCGTGTTTACTAATCCCGCTACGGCGAATTCAGACAATTGAATCCATTTTGGTCAGTTCGGTGCTGGTTCATCTGATGTAAGCCATTTGCCATCGAGGAATAGCGGGGTGCGGTAGGGTTTAAGGGTAGTGAATATATATCAGCTACCAAAGTATTGCAGTTACAGCGAATAACACTGGATTCGGTTGGTGGGCATTTTGGGGGATTTTGGATAATAAAAAAGGGGCTTACATTTCTGTAAGCCCCTTTCGGATTTGGTGCCAGTGGTCGGACTCGAACCGACACGCTTTATGGGCGCCGGATTTTGAATCCGGTGCGTCTACCAATTCCGCCACACTGGCGATGGGTGCGCATTCTAATGATTTGAACTCACCTGTCAAACACTATTTCAAAAAGTTCATAATCCTCTTGTTTTACAGCCTGCTTTCATTCATTTACTGAACAAGTTGATTAAAAAAGCGGTTGGTGTGCGGATTCAATTGCCCACCGCGTCGGATTGAGGGCGGAATTGACAANNTAGACGCACCGGATTCAAAATCCGGTGCCTTTTTAATAGATCGGAGCGAATTCGGCCGTGCTTGATTTTGCAACAGCCCTAAATTGGGTTAACCTGCCGGCCTTTTTAACGCCAATCTTATTTAAGCCATCTGACTGTTATGCGCCGCCAGGATTTTTCTTACGAGTTACCCGATGCCCTTATCGCCCGTGCACCTGCTGCGGAGCGTCGGGGTAGTCGTTTATTGCAGTTAAATGG
>DQHS01000213.1:12894-13383 GCA_003524365.1 Cellvibrio sp.
TGGTGGAGCGGGTGCTGGATAACCGCCGCGTGCTTGCTCACACCCGCGCGAGCAAAGCTCCCAAAGTGGATTCGCAGGTTATTTTGCAGGATGGCACTCGTGTACAGCTAGTTGCCCGTCACGATGCTTTGTTCGAATGGGAATTCCTTGGNNGCCATTGCCTCCTTATATAGACAGGGACGATGTTGCCGCCGACCGCGAACGCTATCAAACCGTCTACAGCAAAGAGCAGGGCGCTGTTGCGGCGCCGACAGCCGGTTTGCATTTTGATGAGTTGATGTTGGAGCAGTTGCGCGCAAAAGGTGTGAATATCGCGTTTGTGACCTTGCATGTGGGCGCGGGCACTTTCCAGAATATGCGCGTCGATAATATCGCTGAGCATCAGATGCATTCGGAAATTATGGATGTATCGCCTGAAGTGTGTGAATTGGTGCGAGCAACCAAAGCGGCGGGCAAACGTGTGATCGCCGTGGGTACGACCAGTGTGCG
>DQHS01000213.1:13420-23711 GCA_003524365.1 Cellvibrio sp.
GGTTTTTCAGTTATGGCGATGCCATGTTTATCACCCGCAATCCTGCCGCTGCACAGCAACCGGTTGGACAAGAACCGATTGGACAAGCTTCTGCCTAAACAGCGTCTTATTTAAGAGCGCATGTTATTAAAGAGCCCGTTTAATTAAAGAGAGAGTAGCGTGAGCAATAATTGTTTTATGGAATTTGAATTAGACAGCCAGACGGGCAGAGCGCGCCGCGGCCGTTTGAAGTTTCCGCGCGGCACTGTAGAAACTCCGGCGTTTATGCCTGTGGGAACCTACGGCACAGTGAAGGGCATGACCCCGCGCGATGTGGAAGATATAGGCGCGCATATTATTCTGGGAAACACCTTCCATTTAATGCTGCGCCCCGGCACCGAGGTAATAAAAGCCCACGGTGACCTCCATGACTTTATGCAGTGGAAAGGGCCAATCCTGACCGACTCCGGCGGCTTCCAGGTATTCAGTTTGGGCAAGCTGCGTAAAATTACCGAGGAGGGCGTGAATTTTAAATCGCCCATCAACGGCAGCAAAGTGTTTATGGGGCCGGAAGAATCGATGCAAGTCCAGCGTGATCTGGGTTCCGACATAGTGATGATTTTTGACGAATGCACGCCGTACCCCGCGACCATTCATGAAGCGCGTGAATCGATGGAATTATCACTGCGCTGGGCTAAGCGCTCCAAGGTCGCTCATGGCGATAATCCCTCAGCGTTATTCGGGATAGTGCAGGGCGGTATGTACGAAAACTTGCGCACTGAATCGCTTACAGGTTTAGTCGAAATCGGTTTTGATGGTTACGCGATTGGCGGTTTGTCGGTCGGTGAACCTAAAGAAGATATGCTGCGCATCCTCGAAAGCCTGACGCCGCAAATGCCTAAACATAAACCGCGCTATTTAATGGGCGTAGGTAAGCCCGCTGATTTGGTGGAAGGCGTGCGACGCGGCGTAGACATGTTTGACTGCGTAATGCCCACTCGCAATGCGCGCAATGGCCACTTGTTCACCAGCGAAGGCGTAATCAAGCTGCGTAATGCTAAATATCGTGAAGATACTGGCCCACTGGATGCGCAATGCGACTGCTATACCTGCAAAAATTTCTCACGCTCTTATCTGCACCATTTGGATAAATGCAACGAGATGCTCGGCGCGCAATTGAACACAATTCATAACCTGCGCTACTACCAAAAGATCATGGCAGATATGCGCAAGGCCTTGAGTGATAACACNNGAATCGAAACTATTCTAAAACCCGCCGCTGATAAGTTGGGAAATCCCTATGTTAAATCGCTACCCGCTCTGGAAGTACCTCCTGCTGATCTTCGTGACCGCTGTAGGTTTTGTTTATTCCATCCCCAATATTTATGTGCCTGATCCTGCAGTTCAAGTCTCTGGTGATTCCAGCTCTAAAGTGTTGGATACCACGACCCTTGCGCGTATTGAAAGTGGGCTAAAAAATGCCGGTATTGAATATTTTGGCGCTGAAGTAAATCCTAAAACCGCCATGGTGCGCTTAAAAACCCGCGACCAACAAATGTTGGCGCGCACCGCTATACAGCGTGCATTGGGTGATGGGTTTGTGGTTGCTCTGAATAATGCATCGACCACGCCTGATTGGTTACAGNNGAAATGAAAACCAAACTGCGCGAAGCCAAGGTTCGCTACGCGTCGATAGAGGCAAACAAAGACAATCAAATCGTGGCGCGTTTCCGCAGTGAAGAGATTCGCGATGCCGCGCTCAGCGAGTTGCGTAGCGATTATCCGCAATTATTGTTCGACACTCCTGATGCCGTAGACGGCGCGACAGATTTTACATTCGTTGCCAGTTTTAGTGAGGCGGCAGTACGTGAGGTGGAAGATTATGCCGTTGGTCAAAACTTGATTACGTTGCGCAACCGCGTGAACGAATTGGGTGTTTCCGAACCTATGGTTCAGCGTCAGGGACGCAACCGCATTATCGTGNNTATGGGACGCAACCGCATTATCGTGCAACTTGCCGGTATTCAGGATCCGGCGGAGGCAAAACGCGTTATTGGTAAAACTGCCAACCTTGAATTTCGTTTAGGCGCAGATGACAAAACACTGGTCTCCAATCGCGAAGAGTTCCCCTACAAAGATGAATTGACGCAGATGCAGCGCGGCAATGCCGTACTGGAGCGCTCAATCATTGCGACCGGTGACCGCGTATCAAACGCCACTAGCAGCTTCGATCCTGAAACCAATCAGCCGCAAGTTAACATCACCCTCGACAGCCTCGGCGGTGCCAAAATGCACCGGATTACCCGCGAGAATGTTGGGCGCGGCATGGGCATTTTGTTTATCGAATATAAAACTCGCACCACTGTGACCAAAAATGCGGCGGGCGAAGAAGTAGAAACNNCTATCCAAAGTGCTTTGGGTGTGCAATTCCGAATTACCGGTTTGGATAACCCCGCTGAAGCCTCCGAGCTGGCGTTACTGTTGCGCGCGGGTGCCTTGGCAGCGCCAATGCATTTTGTTGAAGAGCGCACTATAGGGCCTTCACTGGGAGCGGAAAATATTGAGCGCGGTTTGAAGTCGGCATTGTGGGGTTTCGCTATCGTTGTAGTGTTTATGTTTGTTTTTTACGGCATGTTTGGCGTTATTGCCAACATTGCCTTGGCAATGAACGTGCTCTTATTGTTAACCGCTCTCTCTATGTTTGGTGCAACCCTGACCCTGCCAGGTATCGCGGGTATAGTGCTCACCATTGGTATGGCGGTAGACGCTAACGTACTTATTTTCTCGCGCATTCGCGAGGAGCTTGCGGCGGGCGCTTCGCCACAGCAAGCGATTTACGCGGGCTATGAACGCGCCTTTATCACCATTCTCGATTCCAACCTCACAACCTTGATTGTTGCCGTGATTTTGTTTGCGATAGGTACCGGGCCGGTGAAAGGTTTTGCCATCACCCTCACACTGGGTATTTTGACATCGCTATTCACCTCGATTGTTGCCAGTCGTGGCTTGACAAACCTTATTTACGGCGGACGCAAGAATTTGCAGTCGATTGCAATTTATCCGCTCCCGCCATTTCACCGCTTTCGCTAAGAGAGATTGCTCATGACTCAGGAAATGAAAATTATTAATTTTATGGGGATCCGGAAGTTTACTTCTGCAACCTCGCTTATTCTGGTGCTTGTTTCGATTTTTTCGATTGGCTTTTTTGGCCTCAAGGGCGGTTTGGATTTTACTGGTGGCACCCAGTTGGAAGTGCTGTTTGACCGGCCAGCTGACTTGAACAAAGTGCGTGTTGTGCTTGAAGAAAAAAAATTAAAAAGTCCTGTCGCTGTTTTGTTTGGTTCCGACCAACAAGTGATGATTCGCACCCAGGATGAAATGAAGTTAAAAGGCCAGGCGCTAGTAGCCGAAAAAATTACTGCAGCCGGTGGTGTATTGGAGTCAATCGAGCGCCCGTCTCGCGAATATGAAGGTTTTGCTGATACCTTAGTGATTGCCAATCTCAGTGCAGAAGCTTTGCAGCAAAAGGCGGTGATTCCCACGGCGGATTATGGCAGCGTGCAATACGCCCAGCGCGACGGTAAAACGCTGGTGGTGCTCGAGAATTCTTTAGACTCTGTTTACTTGAAAGAATTGTTAGCCGATATGGAAACCGCAACCGGCGCAAAGATCGAATTGCGCAGCTCGGAATTCGTTGGACCACAAATAGGCGATGAATTACGCGATCAAGGTGGTCTGGGTTTGTTGACCGCATTTGTGCTGGTATTTCTCTACGTTGCCGTGCAGTTCCAATGGAAGTTCTCCGTGGGTGCAATCGCGGCACTGTGCCATGATGTGATTATCACTCTGGGCTTTTTCGCAATATTCCAATGGGATTTTGATTTAACTGTATTAGCGGCGATTTTGGCTCTGATCGGTTATTCCATCAACGATACGATTGTTATCTACGACCGGATTCGCGAAAACTTCCGCATTCTACGTAAAACCGATGCGCTTGAAGTTATCAACGTTTCGCTTACCCAAACCTTGGGGCGTTCGATGATGACTTCTGGTACCACCCTCCTGGTATTGATAAGTTTATTTCTGTTCGGTGGTGAATTGCTGCGCGGCTTTTCGATAGCACTCATTATTGGGATTGTGGTAGGTACTTACTCATCCACCTATATCGCTGCACATATTACCGCGGCGTTGGATGTGAGTAAGGAAGACCTCATGCCCAAAGAAAAGGAAGGGGCTGAGCTCGACGAAGCGCCATAATTTTTTTGAAGTTAGTCTTCCACAACAGCGCCTCAAGGCGCTGTTGTTGTTTGTGGCCCCTGCTATTTACTGTGATTGTACAATCGGAATATCTGGGGTATCGTCCAGTCAATTTCAGTTAACTTGTTAATAACTCCTATGATCGAGCACATCAGTTTTAATCCCGCGTTGCAATTAAGTGATGACATTGAATTGTTGCGCGCTACAGTGGGCCGGTTTCAGCGTATTTTTAACGGCAGTGGTTACGGCTTTTGGGAGTGGGATTTACAGACCCAGCATATTGAATGGTCGGGTGGTTTTTGGGAGCGTTTAGGTTACGGCCCGGAAGACGCTGCAAGTATTAGTGATTCGGCCAAAGTATTGACCTACATGCACCCGGACGATCACGAATTTGCTATCGAAGCCACGCGTCAGCATTTGCGCTCGGGTAAGCCGCTCGATGTGTCTTATCGTATTCGGTCCAAGCGGGGCGATTATATTTGGACACAAGTGCGAGCCGATTCGTTGCGTGATGAAAATGGTCATGTGACCATCATGTCGGGCGTGAATTTTGATATCACCGAAATCAAAAAAGTAGAAGCGGCCTTACGTGAGAGTGAGGCGCGTCAGGTGCGAATTATTCAAGCATCCAGCGATGGTATTTGGGAATGGTATGCTGATCGCGGTGGCTTTCATTTTTCACATCGCTGCTGGGAATTGTTAGGTTATGACGATCTGGATGATGTGCTCACTGAGGGTGAAGATCGCTTAAAAATTTGGCGCAAACATATTTTCCCGCAGGATTTATCCAAATTTGATAACGCGTTAGTAGAGCATATGGCAGGGCGTGCGCCTTTTGATGTGGAATATCGGCTTGTGAGTACCCAAGGCGAAATTCGCTGGATTCGTGGCCGTGGGCGCGCTGTATTTAATGAAAAAGGGCATCCGATTATGATGTCCGGCAGCAATATGGATATCACCGAAGTAAAGCGAGCAGAAGAGCGAGTTCTTCAAGCTAAAGAGCAGGCAGAAAAAGCTAACCGCGCCAAATCCGATTTTTTATCGAGCATGAGCCATGAGTTGCGCACGCCACTCAATGCAATTCTTGGCTATACCCAATTATTTGAATACGACGGCAATTTAAAATCCCAGCAGATTGATAATGTGCGTGAAATCCGCAAAGCGGGCGAACATCTGTTGCAATTGATTAACGATGTGCTGGATCTCGCCAAAATTGAATCAGGCAACATGACCGTATCACTTGAGCCCGTATTGGTTTCGCGCTTGATTACCGAATGTTTTACGTTAGTGCAGCCACAAGCGGATGCCAAAGGGATTCGCTTATCTTCATTGCTCGCTGAATTTTCGAATACCTATGTTATTGCAGATCACGTTCGTTTTAAGCAAGCGCTGCTGAATCTGCTGAGCAACGCCGTGAAATACAATTTTGTGGGTGGCGAAGTAGAGGTACGGCTTGTCGCGCAACCCGGCCAGCATCTGCGCATTAGTGTGCGCGATACCGGGCGTGGTATTCCCCTGCAGCGTCAAAGTGAAGTCTTTCAACCGTTCAACCGTTTAACCGCTGAAAATACCAATATTGAAGGTTCCGGTGTTGGCTTGGTTATTACCAAACAATTGGTGGAGATGATGCAGGGCCGACTCGACTTCACCAGTGCAGAAGGTATGGGTACTACTTTCTGGATTGATTTTCCGATGGCAACTGAATGGAATGCGGAGTCAATCGTGCGCACAGTGTCGAGCAAGGATTACACCCCCGCAGAACTCAATGTGAAGCGTCGCTGCAAAATACTTTACGTGGAAGACAACCCAACCAATATCCGCTTATTGCAACAAATTTTTGCGCGCTATCCGCAGCTCGATTTGGATATCGCCGAAGAGGCATTTCTGGGAATTTACAAGGCGCGCAGCGTGCGGCCGGATTTAGTGATACTGGATATTAATCTACCGGGGATGGATGGTTACGAGGTGTTAAGTGTGTTGAAAAATGATCCGGCTACCCGTGAAATTCCCGTGATTGGATTGTCCGCTAATGCTATGCCCTACGATATCGAACGCGGTCGCAGCGCCGGGTTTTATGATTACCTGACCAAGCCGGTCGATATTCATCGTTTGATTGACGTATTTAACAAACTGTTGCACGACTAGGCTACCTCTCTCCAGCAGGCTTTTTTGCTATCGCCCTTTTTGCTCGTTGCAAGAGGGGCGCTTTCCGCGCGTTTCTGTAAGCTCTCTGCTCACAATCGTTAACTAATGCAAAGGTTAGTGGTTTTACCGCTATTGAAGCCTACTATTACCAAATGAACGATTGTTCATTTTTAATGGGCATCAACTTTTTATATTTAACAAGCAGTTTTGCGAGGCAGGCCATGCGTTCAGTTTTTGGATTGTTAACTTTATTTTCTTTAGGAATCATGGGGTTAGCCTTATCGGCGTGCGATAGCCAGAACTCACCGCCGCCAGCGGCAACGGTGGTCACGGAAGTCGGGGTGGTGACGTTGGCAGCTAGTGATGTCCCTCTGCAGGTTGATCTGCCGGGCCGTACGACGGCCTATCGCAAAGCTGAAGTTCGCCCGCAGGTGACTGGGATTATCCAAAAGCGTTTGTTTGAAGAGGGTGCGGAAATCAAAGCGGGAACGCCGCTTTATCAAATAGATTCGGCGAGTTATCAAGCCACTCACAACAGCGCAAAAGCGGAACTGGCTCGCGCTGATGCCAATCTCGCGGCTGCGGCCGCACGTGAATCTCGCTATAAAAATCTATCGACAATGAAAGCGATTANNACAACAGCGCAAAAGCGGAATTGGCGCGCGCAGATGCGAACCTCGTGGCTGCGGTTGCACGCGAATCTCGCTACAAAAATTTATCAACCATGAAAGCCATTAGCCAACAGGATTACGACGATGCGCAGGCTTCATTGGGTCAAGCCAAGGCGAACGTAGCGGCTGCAAAAGCAGCGGTGGAGTCGGCGTTGATAAGTCTTAAATACACCAAAGTTCTTGCCCCTATTGATGGCGTCATCAGTAAATCATCAGTAACCGAAGGTGCTTTGGTGAACGCCGGTCAAGCTGATGTGCTGGCGAATATCATGCAACTTGATCCAATTTATGTGGATGTTTCCCAGTCAGTTGACGAGTTGCTGCAACTGCGCCGCGAAATGCTCAAAGGTGATGTGGCAAAAGCAGAGTCCGCCAAGGTTCGCTTAGTGTTCGATGATGGCTCGGTGTATGAGCATGAAGGCAGTTTGCAATTTACGGAAGTGGGCGTGAATGAATCGACGGGTACCGTTGTGCTGCGTGCGCAGTTTCCCAATCCGGACCGCTTGTTATTACCCGGTATGTTTGTGCGCACGCAGTTGGATGAGGGCGTCCGTACTAATTCTCTACTTGCTCCCCAGCGCGGTGTTACACGGGACCGTCTGGGTAATGCAACTGCACTGGTAATCAATAAAGAGGGCATTGTTGAGCAGCGCCAATTAAAAACTGGCCGTGCCGTTGGTGACCAGTGGTTGGTCTTGGAAGGATTGGCAGTAGGCGATCAAGTGATTGTTGAAGGGTTGCAAAAAGTGAAGCCGGGGGCGCCAGCCAAAGCGGTAACTGCGACTGCTAGCAAGGCCGGGGAGTAAACAACATGGCCAGATTTTTTATTGATCGCCCGGTATTTGCGTGGGTTATTTCCATCATCATTATGCTGGCGGGGGCATTATCGATTTTCAAATTGCCTATCGCCCAATATCCTGAAGTGGCACCACCGGCAGTGAGCATTAGTGCTAACTATCCAGGTGCTTCTGCGCAAACTGTACAAGATACGGTTATACAAATTATCGAGCAGGGCCTTACGGGTATCGACAATGTGCAATACATGTCATCGACCAGTGAATCGAGTGGGCGCGGTGAAGTAACGCTGACTTTTGTGGCGGGTACTGATCCGGATATCGCGCAAGTNNGCAAATTGCAGACAGCGATGCCATTGTTGCCGCAGGAAGTGCAACAGCAAGGGATTCGCGTTACCAAATCGTCGGCCGGTTTTTTAATGGTACTCGGATTTGTGTCGGGCGATGGCAGCATGGATAAATACGATATTGCCGACTATGTTGCCGCTAACGTACAAGACCAATTAAGTCGCATTAACGGTGTTGGGCAGATAACACTGTTTGGTTCGCAATATGCGATGCGTATTTGGTTGGATGCGAACAAACTCGCCACTTACAATCTCACCACTATCGATGTTGCTACATCAATACGTGCGCAAAATGCACAGATTGCGGCGGGCGAACTGGGTGGCACGCCCGCATTGCCCGGGCAAGAAATCAACGCCAGTATCGTGGTGCAAACACGCTTATCTACGCCAGAAGAATTCCGCAATATTTTATTGCGCGTGAATCAGGATGGCTCGCAAGTTCGCTTGGGCGATGTAGCGCGAGTTGAGTTGGGCGGTGAAAATTATCAATTCGAAACCGAGTACAACAATCTCCCCGCCGCAGGTTTGGCGATCACTTTAGCAGCCGGGGCCAATGCGTTGGACACTGCAGATGCCGTGCGTAAACGCATCGGTGAATTACAAACTTTTTTTCCAGCGAATTTGGAAGTCGTTTATCCATTCGATACAACACCCTTTGTAAAACTCTCGATTGAGTCGGTTGTGCATACACTCATCGAAGCTATTGTGTTGGTGTTTTTGGTGATGTATTTATTTTTGCAAAATTTCCGCGCAACCCTGATTCCCACCATTGCAGTACCGGTAGTATTACTTGGTACTTTTGCGGTGTTATCGGTATTTGGTTATTCGATTAATACACTCACTATGTTTGCAATGGTGCTCGCGATTGGGTTGTTGGTGGATGATGCGATTGTCGTGGTGGAAAATGTTGAACGGGTGATGGCAGAAGAAGGGCTTTCACCGCTTGAGGCAACACGCAAATCCATGCAGCAAATTACCGGCGCGCTCATTGGTATCGCGTTGGTGCTATCCGCCGTGTTTGTGCCCATGGCATTTTTTGGTGGATCAACCGGTGTAATTTATCGCCAGTTCTCTATCACTATTGTATCGGCCATGGTGTTGTCGGTGATTGTTGCGCTGACCTTAACTCCCGCACTCTGCGCTACTTTGTTGAAACCGGTAAAACATGATCATTATGAAAAAGGCGGTTTCTTCGGTTGGTTTAATCGCAATTTTAATAAAGCGACGAATAAATACCAGTCAGGCGTCAGTTCCATGCTGGGTAAAACCGGTCGTTATATGATGATTTATGTGGCGATCGTGCTGTTGCTCGGATTTCTATTTACGCGCTTGCCCAGTTCATTTTTGCCCGATGAAGATCAGGGCTTTCTCATCTGCCAGGTCCAACTGCCGGCCGGAGCCACCCAGGAGAGGGCCATACAGGTCATGCGCCAGATAGAGCACCATTTTCTCCAGGATGAAACCAGGACGGTTGAGGGGATAATTACCGTTGCGGGTTTTAGTTTTGCCGGCCGTGGCCAGAATATGGGGTTGGCGTTTGTCAAACTCAAAGACTGGAAGCTGCGTAAGACCCCGGATTTAAAAGCTCCGGCCATCGCCGGCCGGGCAATGAAGGCATTCTCGCATATCCGCGATGGCCTGGCCTTCGCCTTTGCGCCACCGGCAGTGCTCGAACTTGGGGTTGCGAACGGTTTCGATCTCCAACTGCAGGATCGCGTCGGTTTGGGACACGACAAGCTGATGGAAGCACGAAACCAGCTGCTGGGGATGGCAATGANNGAGATGGCGAGGAAAAACCAGAAACTGGTTTCTGTACGCCCCAACGGCCAGGATGACGCTCCCCAGTTCAAGCTGGATATTGACGATGTGCGGGCCGGTGCCCACGGCGTATCGCTGGCCGATATCAACAGTGTCCTTACCACGGCGTGGGGCAGTTCATATATCAACAACTTAATCCAGAATGGCCGGATCAAGAAGGTGTATCTGCAATCGGATGCGAGGTTTAGGATGTTGCCGGACGATATCGACGATTGGTATGTCAACAATAAAAATGGCGAGATGGTGCCGTTTTCCGCCTTTGCCACCGCGCGCTGGCAAT
>DQHS01000306.1 GCA_003524365.1 Cellvibrio sp.
ATTGACGCAGGCAAAAGCATTGGGGTTTTGTTGAAGTGGATTTCCTTGAGCGCCAACCGCTCTACACCGTCAGGCAAATCCTCCGTGCGGGTAAATAATCGCAGACGCAATTCTTCAGCCGGCAAAGTCAGTAAGGCTTGTGGATCAGAGCCGAGATTAAACGCAATCACCGAGTTCTTGTTGGTGGGATGCATCATCAGCGGCAACACCAACGCCGCATTGCCATTTTCAGCGGGGAAGCGGGAAGAGATATGCAGCAGCGGTTTATGGCTGTCGATATCGATCAGACTAGCGACGAAGCGTTTATCGCGCAGCCGATACGCATAATCGTATAGCTTGGGTTGTTTAGTTTTGATGAGTTTGGCCACGGCGATAGTCGCGTACACATCCGACAGCGCATCGTGTGCAGCCTCATGTTTGAGATTATTGGCCTTACTCAACATCTCCAATTTAAAACAGGGGCGACCATCTTCGTAGTTGGGCCATTCGATTCCCTCGGGGCGCAGGGCGCGCGTCATGCGCACCATATCGATAATATCCCAGCGCGAATTGCCGTTGCGCCATTCGCGCTCATAGGGGTCGTAAAAGTTGCGATAGAGCGTATATCGGGTGACTTCATCATCGAAACGGATAGAGTTGTAACCCACACCGCAAGTGCCGGGGCGGGATAATTCCGCATGGATCGCGGCAATAAACTCATACTCCGGCAGCCCCCGCTCTGCCGCCACTTGCGGCAGCAGGCCGGTGATCAAACAGGCTTCCGGCTTGGGCAATAAATCGGGCGCCGGTTTGCAATAGATCATCAACGGCTTGCCCAGAATATTTAACTCCTCATCGGTGCGAATGCCCGCAAATTGTGACGGCTTATCAACCGCTGGAACTTCGCCCCAGGTTTCATAATCGTGCCAATAAAGAGTATTTTGTGCTGCGGCTTTCATGCGTTTTATCCCTGTAATTCGCCTTGATCGATAGTAAGAAAACCCGCAATGTAACACTCGCCTGCCGCTTTCCCCTATACTGCGGCCTGATTTTTGCGGCTCAAAGTCGCACTTCAACTCTGATCTTTTGTAAGCGTCCACTGGGAGAATGTAATGAGTGATTTAGAAAGCCTGTTTGCCAGCAACGTCAAGTGGGCCGAAGATATCAAACGCACGGAGCCCAACTTTTTTTCCAAACTGGCCGAACAACAAGCGCCGGAATATCTGTGGATTGGCTGCTCCGATAGCCGCGTCCCCGCCAACCAGATCGTTGATCTTGCCCCGGGCGAATTATTTGTGCACCGCAATGTCGCGAACCTGGTTATCCATACCGATCTCAATTGCATGACCGTACTGAATTACGCCGTGGAATTTCTTAAAGTGAAACACGTGATGGTCACCGGTCACTATGGTTGCGGTGGGGTAAAAGCAGCGCTGGAAAATCGCAAATTAGGTTTGATCGATTACTGGCTACGCAACATCCGCGACGTCTATTACAACAACAAAGAAATCATGGATCAAATCGCCGACCCGAATGATCGGGTGAATCGTCTGTGCGAATTAAACGTAGTGCAGCAAGTAGAAAATATTGCGCGCTGCAACATAGTACAAAACGCTTGGGCACGCGGGCAGGAATTAAGCATTCACGGTTGGATCTACGACATCCACGACGGCATCCTGCATAAGTTGATGCCACCGATAGATTCACTCGAACAAATCCCGGAACACTACCGCCTCTATGCGGATTAGGTCGCAAACCGGGTAAGAAATAACTGCTCAGTCTTAGCCGCCATAATCACATCATTTTCGTGCACACCATGAATCTTATGTGTCCACCAACTCACCTTTACCTTGCCCCACTCGGTTAATAATGCCGGGTGGTGGCCATACTCTTCAGCCAATTCACCCACTGCTTGAGTAAACACCAAAGCACTTACAAAGTTTTTAAAGCGATAAACACGCATTAACTGATTTATTCCGCCCACGTCTTCGATTTCCCAATCTGGTAGCTGCAAAAGTGCCGTATGCACATCGGCTTCGCTAAGCAAGGGCGAATCCGCTCGGCACGCAGTGCAGTTTTTTTCACTCAATCTGCTCATTATCCACCTCATAAAACCCATTATTAAAATCAACTATAGCCAACTAACATGCCCCATTAATTTGTTGGGAACTGGTAGCAAACCACAATAAAAATTGGTTTATAGCTTGTAATGGGGCAGCGCCACAAGAACGGCTAAGATGATCAAGGCGCCCCCCTAGAAAGCAACACAAACTGCTCTATACTCACAACAGCTTATATCCATTCCACTGTAAGCACCTGTGCAATCCACCGAACAACCCCATCAGTTGATTAACGGAATGTTCAATGTCAGATAAATTGTTCTTGCAACAGCCCGTAGACGATGAATCAATCAGTCAGTTTACTCTGGCTGACGAGCAAATGCGCTCGCTCTACCATAGCCTGCCAGTATCCTTGCTCTCCTCGATTATCATCGCCCTGATTCTCAGCATCTCACACTGGAAAGTGATTGGTCAGGCAGAAATTATTCTGTGGAACTTATTATTAGGCGGCACCTTGCTCGCGCGCCTGATTCTGTGGATTTTCTGGCACAACGTTCAACAGCTCTACTCCACACTTTTTTGGCTGACGTGTTTCCGCATTGGTGTCTGGCTGACTGGTGCGGCTTGGGGGTCTGCCGCACTTCTCTTATTTGCTCCCGACGATACGATTTATCAGGCTCTGCTCGCCTTTTCACTTGCCGGTGTCGTTAGCGGCTCAATGACTTCACTTACTGTCGATAAATATTCATCGCTCGGCTTTGTCATTCTCGCTATCACCCCCCTGAGTGTGATTATCTTTTTGGAAGATGGTCCAACCGCTATTGCCATGACCAGTATGACGCTGCTTTTTATATTCTTTGTGATTGCCAGCGCCACTCGTGTGCGCCACAACATGGAAGATCAACTCAATAACAATTTTCGCCTGTTGCAGCTCACCAATACGTTAAATTACAAACAAAAAATGGAAAAAATTATTAATCATGCCCAGTCTATTTACATTGGCGAAGGCAATATAAAGTCCGCGTTGAGCACACTACTGCATGAAACCCTACCACTTTGTCACAGCGAGTTAGGTTTTATCGGTCAGGTGAAAAAAGATGCGGACAGGAATCCGTTTATGTGCGCCTTGGTATTTGGCAGCCACAAAAGAGACGATCGCCAATTGGAAATTTTTCGCGCAACCAACATGCCAGAAAACGGTGAGTACCGCAATTTGGATAATCTGTTCGGTATGATTATGCGCTCGGAAAAACCTATTATTAGTCCCAATCTCGCTCGCGATATGCGCGCAGGAACTTTGCCACCTGGGCACCCTGCTATCAGCAGCTTTATTGGAATTCCGATTTTTAGTGGCAAAGATCAAATTGCTATTCTCGGGCTGTCCAACTCCCCCGTAGGTTATACAAACCAAACTGCAGAAGATTTGGAACCTATTCTTAAAAGTATCGCGCAGTTTGTACAAACCATGCACCATGAACAACAGCACGAGCAAGACAAAGCCGCACTGGAAGCCAGCACCCAACATACACAAACCATTCTCAATGATATTGCCGATGGTATTATCACCATTTCAAAAGAGGGAATAATCCAAAGTTTTAATCATGCTGCCGAAACTATTTTTGGTTATCGAGCCAAACAAATTGTCGGGAAAAATGTTAGTGAATTGATGCCCGAGCCACACAAATCCCATCATGATGACTATCTCAAAGCTCACATTAAAACAGGCAAGAAAAATATTCTGGGTATCGGCCGCGAAGTCAACGGGCTAAGGCGCAATGGCAAGGAATTCCCTATGGATTTAATGGTGTCACGGGTATTTCAAAATGGCGAACCTATATTTATTGGTATAGTACGGGATATCACAGAAAAGCGACGCATCGACGATCTACGCAGCCAATTCATTAGCGCCGCCAGCAAAGAAATTCTGGGGCCGTTGAATATCATTTCGGAAGTGGTTGGATTGCTGCACCACAGTGAACAAAAAACGCTACCTGAACCGTTTAAAAATGCCCTGAATATTGCACAAGCCAACAGCATGAAGTTACAAAAGTTAATGGCCGATTTATTGGAAATGCAAAGTCTTTCACAGACTAACTCTGCTTACCAATTAGAAGCCCATGCGATCACTCCTCTTATTGAACAAGCCCTGCAACGCAATGCGACATTTAGTGATATTTACCAGTGCCAGATTCAGATTCAAGCCACCGTTAACAGTTTGACAGTACAGGTAGACAAGGTGCGCTTTATCCAGGCATTTACCCAACTGCTGCAATACGCCTTAAAATTTTCCGTACCGAACAGCACGCTGGATATTCATGTCAATGAAGAGCGCAGTCGGGTAAAAATAACGATGGACATAGCCACTGCCAAAATGCCAACAGAAAGACGCAGAAATTTGCAATTTCATTTCAATGAAGTTGGTGAAAATTGGGGTGAATGCCAGTATGAAGAAGGTGGTCTCGGGCTTACAATTGCCAAAGAAATTATTGAAAAAATGCACGGCAAGATCACAATTGAAAGTAAAACAGGGCAAGACAATTTTGTGTTGGAATTTCAACAGGCAATAAAATCACCATAACTTATAGACGATTACCGCTACCCATCGTTTTTATTTTCTCCAGCATGGCCGCCCCCATTTTATCCAGTTCTACCACCTGATCTACCCCTCCACAGAGCACTGCCTCTTTAGGCATGCCATAAACAACACAACTGGCTTCATCTTGCGCAAAGGTATAACCGCCATGGTTACGAATATCCAACATACCTTTTGCGCCATCTTTTCCCATACCGGTCAGTAAAACGCCCAGGACATTTTTGCCGCCAGCCAAGGCCACGGATTCCATCATCACATCAACTGCAGGCCTATGCCTATGCAGCGGTTCAGCATCCGAGAGCTTCACCAGATAATCCGCCCCCGAGCGCACCACAATTAAATGATGCCCTCCTGGTGCCAGAAATGCGTGCCCCGGCAAAATGCGCTCCCCGCCCTTTGCTTCAGCTACGTACAGACGAGTCATTTTATTTAGCCGCTCTGCGTAAGTGCGTGTAAACCCCGCTGGCATATGCTGGGTCATCACAATGCCTGGAACCGCAGCAGGTAATTGCATGAGCAATTCTTTAATTGCTTCTGTGCCGCCTGTGGAAGCACCAATGGCAATAATTTTTTCAGTGCTTTGCAGTCGGCCCGATGCTGGTGGTTTTTGGCTTGCTGCAATTTCCGGTTGGATTCTCTTCACCTGTGCTTTCACCCGCACGCCAGCTGCCGTACGAATTTTTTCAACAATTAATNNTCCATACGCGGCATTTCAATATCCAGAGTGATCACATCGGGCGAAAACTCTTTCACCATATCGCGAGCAACATAGGCATCGGGGGCTGCCCCCACAAGTGTCATATCGGGCGCATCCCGAATAATCTCAGCAAGCAGACTACGCACTAGTGCTGAATCATCTACAACTAATACTTTAATGGTCATTCGGTTTTCCAGTTGATCTGTTATCTGTTCGCTAGAATCACATCGCGACTAAAAAAATCGTTAAGCAATTAATCATCAAATAATTCCACTTCGCCACTCTTGGGCGTGAACTTCACTTTCATGCGATACTCACTTTCACGATCCACAATAGTAGTGTTGTGGAGGGATTTAATTTTTTTCACAAGTACTTTTCCTGTATCGGGAAAAAAATAGACTTTACGCGGATAGTCATCCAACAAATCTTTCGCGACGACAGGAATTCGTTCAGTTTGCAAATAATCCAAAACAAACTCAACGTTACGTTGCCCGACATTATTTACTTTAAGACCACGCAATACATTGCCGCCACCAAATACTTTCGCCTCCATGCGCGCACGCGTTGCGCCCATTTTTAACAAATGATTAATAAGGAGCTCCATAGCGTAGACACCATAGCGCGCTGACTCGGTTAATAATCCGGTTTCGTTAGAGCCGTCATTCGGTAACAAAAAATGATTCATCCCACCGATACCATTCGTCTTGTCGCGCAGACATACCGCAACACAGGAACCAAGTACGGTCACAATCATTTTATCGCCGTTGGTAACAAAATATTCACCCGGCAATATTTTTACAGCGTGCCGCTCAAAGTAGCGATCGTAATAGGTCGTAGGGGCGAGGTGAACATTATTATCGAAATTCATTGGCGCTCGCCTGCGCTGGTATCGACCAATCGATAGGTTGTTTTCCCAACTAACTTAACCAAATGGGACGCATGGGAAAAACTCTCTGAGTGCCCAGCAATATATAAACCCTCCGGCTTTAGCAACCGCACCATACGCTCAAGCAGCTGTAACTGCGTTGGCTTATCAAAATAAATCATCACATTACGACAAAAGATCACATCAAAGCCCGCACCTAATCCCCAATCCCGGTCCAGTAAATTAATTTGACGAAACTCGATCAGCTCGCGCAACTTATCAATTACTTTGGCACTACCGCTATTTTTTCCCTTACCTCGCAAAAAAAATTGTTTTTTCTGCTCCAAACTTAAGGCATCCAGTCGCTCCAGGGAATAAATCGCTTGGGCAGCAAATGCTAATACCGAGCTGTCGATATCCGAGGCAATAATTTCGACTGGCGGAGTGTAAGTTCCGTAGGCTTCTACCAGCGTCATTGCAATAGAATAAGGCTCCTCCCCGGTACTCGCCGCTGCACACCACACACGCAATTTACCTGCAGCCGCTTTTCGATTACGAGCGTAGTCAGCCAGAATGGGGAAGTGATGCGCCTCGCGAAAAAAAGCGGTGAGATTGGTAGTCAGCGCGTTAATAAACTCCTGCTGCTCATTTTTATTGTGTTCGAGATAGGCGAGATATTCGTCAAAATTATTGAATTGCAAAGCCCGCAAGCGACGTGCCAGCCGGCTGTATACCAACTGTTTTTTGCTATCACCCAAATTGATTCCGGCTTTGCGATAGATAATAGTCTTTACCCGGGCAAAATCAGCATCAGCATAATCAAACTCGCGTTCCGGAATTGTATTCACTGTCGCCATCCGTACTGGTGATCATTACTTACCAGCGGCTGGTTGCAGCCGCCGTGAGAATCAAGCAAGAATTAAAACTGTTCCCATTCATCATCCTGTGATGATGGTGGCGGTGTTAATTTTTTACTCGTAGCAGGCGCCTTTTTAAGTGCAGGCTTGGATGGCGTTGACAAACGTTTTGCAGAAACTGGACTGCGCACCCGATCATCCGATAAACGGAACTGCGCAACGCTTTGTGTCAACTGATCCGCTTGTGATTGCATACTCTCGGCTGCTGCTGCTGCCTCTTCAACCAGCGCCGCATTTTGTTGAGTCATCTCATCCATTTGCGAAACAGCTGTCGACACCTCCTCAATACCGGTGGATTGCTCCGCTGAAGCAGCGGCAATCTCCGCCATAATATCGTTCACGCGTTTAATCGCGTTGACAATTTCTTTCATGGTATCGCCAGACTTACCAACCAACTGATTGCCGTTATCAATTTTTTGTACTGAATCAGAGATCAACGCTTTAATATCTTTTGCCGCATTGGCCGAGCGCTGCGCAAGGGTACGCACTTCCGATGCAACCACCGCAAAACCGCGCCCTTGATCACCGGCGCGCGCCGCCTCTACTGCCGCGTTTAACGCGAGGATATTCGTTTGGAATGCAATGCCATCAATCACACCAATAATGTCGGAAATTTTTCGTGCGGATTCATTGATTGCATTCATGGTGGTCACAACTTGTTGAATCAGTGCACCTCCATCAATTGCCACCGTTGATGCCTGCTCTGCCAACACATTAGCTTGTTTAGCGTTATCGGCATTGAGTTTTACCGTAGAGGTTAACTCCTCCATCGACGATGCAGTCTCCTCCAGATTTGCTGCCTGTTGTTCAGTGCGCGATGACAGGTCAGCATTACCTTGGGCGATTTCACTCGATGCTGTAAAAATGGTATCAGCAGCGGTGCGAATGTCACCCAGCATACTCGTTAGGTTTCCGGTGGTTTCATTACAGTAATTTTTTAGCTCACCAAATGTCCCCAAATACTCTGCATCAATTCTCTCGGTTAGATCTCCTTTAGCGATAGCGCCGAGTACACGCGCAACGTCGTTCAACCCTTTTTCGGCAGTCGCAACCAGTACATTTAAACCTTCCGCTAATTTTAAGAAGAAACCATCTTTACCTTCAGCCTTGATGCGCTCGCTAAAATTACCTGCCGCGGCCGCTTCAACCAAAGTATTTACTTCGGACTCGACACCGACCTCGATGGTTCTATCCAACCACTCAACAACCGAACCCAAACGCGTGCCATCTTTGGAAAAAATAGGGTTAGCCACTAAACGAAAATGACGCTTACCAACAACAATATTGGAGGTGTAAGTTGTGGTCAGGCTTTCCAGAAGCTTCATTTGGTGAGCCGGATTTTTATGGAAAATATCCATATTACTGCCGACAATTTTTTCAACCGAAAAATGTGGCAACACAGAGCGTATATCCGCTTCTGCCACGCGCAGCATTTTTTCTACCGATTTATTCATGTAGATAATTTTTCGTTCAGGATCAGCAATCATCACATTTGTTGTGGTGGTTTCCAATGCCCCGAGAATTCGGCTCATTTCATGTTCAGCAGCAACTTCTTTGGTGCGATCAATCCACTCGACCACGGAACCCAATCGATCCCCGGATTCAGAAAAAATAGGGTTAGCGATTAAACGGAAACTACAACCCGCCACCACAATGTTACCTATGTAAGTCTCGCGTAAATTGGCGAGTAAATGGCTTTGATGTGCCGGATTTCTGTGGAATATATCCATATTACTGCCGATAATCTTATCAACCGAAAAGTGTGGCAACGCTTTGCGCAAGTCTGCCTCAACACCGCGCAACATTTTTTCCACTGATTTATTCATATAGATGATGGTGCGTTCGTTATCGGCAACCATCACATTGGATGAGGTCGAATCCAAAGCACCTAGTATCCTATCCATATCACGCTGGGCGGAGATGTTTTTTTGTGCATCTACCGAGACATCGGTTGCGTACTTCACGACTTTTACTGGCTTATTATTGGCATCGAGAATGGGGTTATAACTGGCCTGTATCCACACCTCTTTACCGCCTTTGCCAAGGCGTTTATATTGCCCGGCCTCAAAATCACCGCGCGCCAATCGTTCCCAAAAACTTCGGTATTCATTGCTCGCGCGATAATCCGGATCGACAAACATGCTGTGGTGGCGACCTTTTATTTCATCGAGACTGTAGCCCATCACCAACAGGAAGTTTTGATTGGCGTTCAATACAGTTCCATCTAAACTAAATTCAATCACTGCCTGCACACGGTTAATTGCCATCAACTGACCGCGCATATTTTCCAACTCATTGGAATCTATTTTTACAACCGATTTATTACCACTAAAAAAGTTATCGAAAATACTCATGCGTTTTTCTCCTTATGATCTTGCGGCAGGTGATTCAGCGGTATCAAATAAACCCAACTCTTCGCTGGATATAAGCTCATTGATATCGACCAAAATTATCATTTGTTCATTTACCGTCGCCAAGCCCAGTAAATAACGGCTATTAAATGCCACACCAAAATCTGGCGGTGGTCGCAGCTGCTCTTTGGTAAGGCTCACCACATCGGAAACACCGTCAACCACAATGCCGACAATTCGATTTTGAATATGCAGAACTATGACAATCGTAAATTCGTCATAAGTCACCTTTCCAACATTGAATTTAATACGCAGATCCACAATTGGAACTATATCGCCGCGCAAGTTAATGACACCTTTAATGAAGGGTGGTGCATTGGCAATTTTGGTCACCGACTCGTAACCGCGAATTTCTTTAACGGTTAAAATATCGAGCGCATAATTTTCATCGCCGAGTGTGAAAGTTAAAAATTCTTGTGCATCTGCTATCATTATTTTCTTCCCAAAATTCTACCGTGTTTGTTCAGCACGTATCTACGCACACAAGTCAAATGGCGGTAGCCAACTGCATGCTGCTATTAACGCTTAGCGCAAGCGACTCCACATCTACAATCAGCGCAACACTGCCATCACCCATGATGGTTGCCCCGGCAATCCCCTGCACTCGCTTGTAATGCTGCTCCAGGCTTTTAATCACCACTTGTTGTTGGCCAACCAAACCATCAACAAATAACGCGAACCGATATTTATTCGTTTCAATTAATACCGCTATGCCTTTACTCACATCAGTAAACTGTGACTCCAACTGCATGACTTTATAGAGTGGCAAAATCGGCCAATACTCATTACGCACATGCAGCAGCTGATCATCACCCGCCAAGGTTTTTATGTCCTTGGCGGCTGGCTGCATGGATTCGACGATATGCACCAATGGGATGATAAAAGTTTGGTCGCCCACAGAAACGCACATGCCATCGACAATGGCTAGTGTCAGCGGCAAATGAATAGTGAAGGTAGCGCCCTGCCCGGCGCGGGATTCAATATCAATGCGCCCGCCCAAACTTTGCACATTGCGTTTTACAACATCCATTCCCACACCGCGCCCAGACACATCGGTAACCGCAGCAGCAGTAGAGAAGCCCGGCGCAAAAATTAATTGCCAGACTTCTTCGTCTTTAGGGTTATCGCTAATGGCAATACCATTCTCGCGCGCCTTTTCTAAAATTCGTTCGCGATTTAAACCACTGCCGTCATCCTTAATGCTGATAACAATATTGCCGCCCTGTTGCGCCGCCCGAAGCACCACAGTACCGGTAGGATTTTTACCACGCTCGCGGCGCAGGTCTGCAGACTCAATACCGTGATCAATACTGTTGCGCACCAGATGTGTTAAAGGATCGACCAATTTTTCAGTTAGCCCTTTATCCAATTCAGTTTCGCCACCCTCAATAATCAAATCAATTTGTTTCCCCAATTTGCTCGATAGGTCGCGTACAACGCGCGGAAAGCGGTTAAACACAAAGGATACTGGCAACATGCGAATAGACATTACTGCCTCTTGAATCTCGCGGGTATTGCGTTCCAATTCACCGGCCACTGCCTGAAATTTTTCAGCTATTGGCCCTTCCAGGCTTTTGCCCAACAAGCTCATCATTGATTGCGTGATGACTATTTCGCCCACAAGATTGATCAGTTGATCGACCTTGGAAACATCTACTCGAATGGAAGAACTTTCGACATTGACCGATTCGTTGCTTTTTACTTTCGGCACAGGGACAGCTGAATTTTTTTCTGTCAATGGGACAGACTGAACTGGAACTATCGGTGTTACGGGAGTGCGTGTATCTAGAGCAGCGCCGGGAATTGAGGCGGTAGACGGGGGTGATGGGTCTTCAAAAAAACCAAAATAGTCATCAATTGCTTTAATAGGTGATGGAATTGAGGCTGCAGTGGATTCAGCGGCGGGAATATCGTCAAAGAATCCGAATGAATCATCTTCCTCTGGATCAGCTTTTGCTGTCTCAATACTGACTGGGTCATCAAAAAAGCCAAACCCCTCATCCTCTGCTTCCGTTTCAATCGCACTAAAAAAGCCATAGCTTTCGTTATTTTCTGCCTCTACAGGACTTGATGTTTTACCTGCGGTGACCAGTTCAAGTTTTTTTGTTAGCTCATACACACCCGCCCAATTTAGTTCATCGCTAGTGCGGTAACAGCGAAGAATTTCTTTTAGTTGATCGACTGAGTTCAAAAACAAATCAACCATGTCGGTAGTAATCGCCATTTTCCCCTGACGAATTTTGTCGAGCAGACTTTCCATAATATGCGTCACACTCGCTAACGCATCAAAACCAAAAATTCCGCTGCCGCCTTTTATAGAATGCGCCGCACGAAAAATGCTATTCAGCATTTCGCCATCCGGATCAGCTACATCCAGATCCAGTAATAACTGCTCCATCACATCGAGGTGTTCCTGGCTCTCCTCAAAAAAAACGGCATGGAATTGTTTCATGTCAATCGACATTTCTTACATCCTTCGTAATACCAACATCATAACTGTAGGGGCGCTGCTTGCTGCGCCCTTGTTTTTCCTGGGCGCGGCAAGCAGCGCCCCTACATAGGATTAACCCATGACCTTTTTGGCGATCTCCAACAATTTTGCTGGATCAAAAGGTTTTACCATCCAGCCTGTTGCTCCCGCTGCGCGCCCCTGTGCTTTCATTGCATCACTTGCTTCGGTTGTTAGCATCACAATCGGAGTTCGTGTGTGGGCGGGTAATCCGCGCAACGATTTAATTAATGTAAGGCCATCCATATTTGGCATATTTTGATCGGTCAACACAAAATCATAGGTTTTGGTTTTGCATAAATTAAAAGCCTCCAATCCATCTTTGGCGGCGGTCACTGTGTAACCTGCAGACTTAAGTGTGGCCTCCACCATTTGTCGCACAGAGACTGAATCATCCACGATCAACACATGCTTACTCATAACGTTTTTCCTGGGAGATAAGTAAAACAGAATCCATTACGATGGACCTATTACGGCTTTGATAAAATTTCCGGGGGGATGGACTTCTACAGTTTGCGCAAGATTACGAATCAGCTGTAATCCGCGGCCAGAAAAATCCAAATCGCAAGTATTTGTTTCGGAACTAAAATTATAACCACAGCCACTGTCGCGTACGCTAACTTCGAGTGTGGGTTGCATTTCGCTTTCCTTCCATACTAGATCTAACTCAATAAAATCAGCCTCTGTTAACTGTGCTAAACGTTTTTCTCGTTCGTCAAGATAGACACTAAAGCCATCCGGAGAAGCTTTCATTGAAGAGCTCAACTTCAATATTCCATGATCAATAGCATTACTTACCATCTCGCTTACGACCAGAAAAATCACATGGCAAAAACTCTGACTAATTTCAAAATATTGCAGAAATTGATTGCACAGCGGCGGTATCTCACAAGACGCAATCTTTCTTCCTGAGATTTTCACGCTCCAGGAAAAATCCCCTATATTCTCCTGCACAAACCCACGACTAATAGTATCGCGTAATTTTTCCCCGCAACTTTCAAATATTTTTGACGGTTCCAGCATACATATAGACACATCGTCTTTGTAATTATCTCGCCCTGTATAATCTTTTAATGCACGAACTAACGCTGACTGCAAATCAGTAGCGTTAGTTTTTACAAGCTCGGCGACTCGCTCCGAGGAAAATGAGTTACCCTCATCGTTCATCTCTTCTATCAAACCATCGCTATACGCAATGATGGTTCCATGCCCGGGGAAATCACAGCTAATAACGTTTGCATCAAACATATCATCCTCTAGAATGCCTAATGCCATATGCTGGGAGTGAAATTCCTTTAGCACGTTTCCTTTGTCTACCCAGTACGCAGTTGGAATTCCACCGTTCCAAACGTCAATTTCTTTCCGTTCTCGATGCATTTGAATCAGGATCGCGGCCACAAATCGATCTTCCGGTGTATCACGAATCAATTTTTTATTAATTTCGGTCACTATGCGTTGGATATGAAAACCTTTCGCTACCATGCTATTAAAAATGGAGACGACCGGCATGACTGTGATAGCAGCAGACAAACCATGCCCGGTGGCATCAGCCAATAAAAAATAGAGGTCACCACTAGGGGACACCTTGGATAAAGCGATATCACCGCTAAAAGACGAAGAGGATTTCAACCACATAGATACGCCATTTATATCTTGATTGTTTTGGCGCAAGAGATATTCGTAAGTAAATTTTGCGATGGATTCTTCACGCTCGGCCTCGCGTTTAAATCGCTCTAATTCCTTATTCTGTTGACTAATTACGCGCTGCATTGCAACTGAATTAATTAATGCACTAACTTTCAGTGCCAAGAGCGATAAATTAACTGGCTTGATAATATAATCCGCTATACCACTTGCGAAACAGGTTTCCAGGAACATAGTATCGTCATTACCACTGATCATAATCACCGGCGGGTTTTGCAGTAAGTCACGGTTATTTATATTCGACAGTAAATCAAGTCCATTCCCATCGGTCAGTTGATAATCCAACAAAATTAAATCAATTTCTGCGCCTGCTTCTACTATATGCATAGCAGCAGCCATGCTCTGCGCTGAACGGGTATTAAAGCCTTTGTTCTGCAAAAAATGGCAAAAAAGCTCACTGAGAAATTCGTCGTCGTCGACAACGAGAATGTAGCGAAGTGACGTATTTGAGTGAGTATTCATGACAATCAAACGTACTCAAAAATCCTTTGCATATTCGCCATCGCCAATATTTGCGCTGTGGCACCCTTAGCACCTTTAATCATCATTTTTTTATGCGCAGCGGCAGCACGACGCTGCCACAACATCATCATCCCAAGCGCAGCACTATCCAGATATTCCACTCGGCTAAAATCAAATATAATGCCATCGACATTGGCATCATCAATATAACCGGTACACTGCAGCTGAAATTCTTTGTGATAGGCATAATCAAATTGGTTAGGCAAAAGCACCTTTGCAAAGCTACTCATAATACCGCCATTCAGTTGTAGTTAGCTCAAGAAAGATCAATGATTTTTTGCAGATTTGCTAATTGTAGAATTTCTTTTGGTGACGGTTTTAAATTTATCATTACCAGTTTCGCCTGGCGCGCTTGCGCCTTTTTTTGTGACATAACTAATAAGCCTATACCTGCGCTATCAATGTATTCCAGTTCGGCGCAGTCCAAGGTTATTGTCGAAGCCGTATCCAAAAACCCTGCGATCTTCGCGTTAAATTCTGCGCTGGATGAGTAGTCAAAACGTTTGGGCAATCTAATAGTAGCTACATTGGTCATAATATTCTCCGTGACATTACTCTAGAAAAAATCCACCGAACCACTGTCCACCGAGCTGGCTGATACGGGGTTATGTTTTTGACGAGCACCAGATTCTTTGTACCGGTTTAATTCCTCTGTTAATTTTGTGAAATTAACAGATGATGCAGCCAATGAGTCCGCAATGGGAATAAGTTCTTCGAGACGCTGAATGATGTGGCGCATATTCTGAGTGGACATATCCTCAAATTGCAGCGCACGTATGGCATTATGCAGTTGACGCACCAAATCGGATACGATCGGCTCCATCTGTTTAGTGACTTGCCGATCACGCTCTGCTCTTTGAATTAAATTGTCGCTGACCAGTTTCATTTTTGCTTTAACCTGCAACACATAGGTCATGTCTTGCGAGGCAACTTCGCTAACCGTATCTTTTAGATCATCAATTCCCACAGCTATTTCACGCAACTGCTTCTGAATTGCCAAGCTAAATCCGGCCGAGCGATTTGAGAGTGCGCGCACCTCGTCGGCCACCACAGCAAACCCCCTTCCACTTTCTCCAGCTCGCGCAGCCTCGATAGCAGCGTTCAATGCCAGCAAGTTGGTCTGCGACGCAATCTGATCTATATCTTGTAACGCTTTTAAAGCCTTCGGCATTTTTTCTGATATCGAGCCAACCTTCTCAACTAGCTCCATAAATGACGCGCTCATAGTTACAGTGGTATCGACAAAACGATTCAAAAGTTCGTAGGTGCTATCGGCAAAACTGCTCATTCGCTGTGAAATGGCATCCTGACCACTATCGTCAGTGGCGCCCTGAAGCAAACTACTCACGCTCTTCTGCTGCTCATCCAACAAGCTTTTAATGCTTTGAAATGCGGTAGCGAGCGTATTGACCGCATCAGATTGGATGCCAATTTGAGCAGTAAGGGTACCCATGCTTTCCTGCACTACTTCATTGATAACAGCACTGGTTTCACTAAGTACCACTGGAGAAGACGGCGAATAGTTTGGTTGATCAGAGGTGGGGGCAGGCGCTTTATTATTAACGGTTACCAATAAGGCATAGCCCAACAGTACCGACACAAACACTGGGCCAGCTAATGGATGGAGGTAAAACCCCAACAAACATCCACCCAGCAATGTACCAGCAATTAGCCAAAGTGGTTTCACCTGCATAAGTACATCCAGCTCCGTTGTTTCCATGGCAAATAATACGCGTTGACCGCGCCGATATAACCAGTGCGATCGAAACACAATGCTTTAAAAGTAGCAGGTTTATTTCAGCTTGCTTTGCCTGAAAACTATTTACAGGCTTTTTTATAAATTAGCGGTGAAAGGCTTAATGCAAATCATAAAAATGATAAATAAAAACACTTACTCATAATTTTTTAATCGCAATTACCTATAAATATTAATTTTTGGAAATAAAAAAGCCGACAGATATTCACTGTCGGCTTTTTCTTGTGATTTGCGTGAACGAAAAATATTACGCGGGATTACACTAATGCCTTCTATTGAACCTGCACAACCCCTTCTTCAATTTTTGCTTTCCAAATTTGCGGGCCGGTGTTGTGCACCGATTCGCCGCGGGAATCTACCGCGACAGTTACAGGCATGTCTTTAACGTCAAACTCATAAATGGCTTCCATTCCCAATTCAGGGAACCCCAACACTTTGGCCGATTTAATTGCCTGCGCCACCAAATAGGCTGCACCACCAACGGNNCGGGCCGCGCTCGGATTTACCGATCATACCGAGCAGACCGGTTTGCTCCAGCATGGTACGGGTGAATTTATCCATACGGGTCGCGGTAGTTGGGCCAGCGGGGCCGACCACCTCGTCGCGGATTGGATCAACCGGGCCCACGTAATAAATGAAGCGACCTTTCATACTCACTGGCAGCTCTTCGCCCCGAGCCAGCATATCGGTCATCTTTTTGTGAGCGGCATCGCGACCGGTGAGCATCTTGCCGGACAGTAAAACGGTTTCGCCGGTTTTCCATTCGAGTACATCGGCAGGTGTGACTGTGTCCAGGTTTACGCGACGCACGCTGTCGCCCACATCCCAACTGATTTCAGGATAGTCATCCAGCGATGGTGGTGTTTGCAGCGCCGGGCCAGAGCCATCCAGCACGAAGTGCGCGTGGCGAGTAGCGGCGCAGTTAGGGATGATGGCCACTGCTTTATTAGCGGCGTGAGTTGGATAATCTTTGATTTTCACATCGAGCACTGTAGTCAAACCACCCAAACCTTGGGCGCCGATACCCAGGCGATTCACTTTGTCGTATAACTCGATACGCAATTCTTCATAGCGATCTTTTGCACCGCGCGCTTGCAGCTCTTGAATATCAACGGGATCAAGTAGCGCTTCTTTAGCGAGCAGCATGGCTTTTTCAGCGGTTCCACCAATACCAATACCAAGCATGCCCGGTGGACACCAGCCAGCGCCCATCTCAGGAACAACTTTAAGCACCCAGTCCACTACCGAATCAGAAGGATTCAACATCGCAAATTTAGTTTTTGCTTCAGATCCGCCACCTTTAGCTGCTACATGTACATCAACGGTATTGCCGGGGACTATGTTGTAGTGAATAACCGCAGGTGTGTTATCGCCAGTGTTTTTGCGCGCGCCGTCGGGATCCGCAAGGATGGATGCACGCAATACATTGTCGGGATTCATATACGCACGACGCACACCTTCGTTGACCATATCGGTGAGACTCATTTGCGCATCCCACTGCACATCCATACCCACGGTGACAAACACAGTGACAATGCCGGTGTCCTGGCAAATCGGGCG
>DQHS01000232.1 GCA_003524365.1 Cellvibrio sp.
ATGTTCGGCGCGCATTTGTTCGCCGTGCTGCTGCATCAGATTCTGCAAGTAATGACGGTTGAGGCGGACAAATCCCACCAGCAGCAACTGTGCACAGATCAGGGCTATCAGCCACTTGGCGATCACTCGCTGGCGAATACTGGCGTAATCGATGTAAGCCTGGGTGATATCGCTCCAGGCCAGCATCGCCAGACCCGATTGTGCCAGCGGCAAGCCCGCTTGTTCGAGCAGCCACCAAGAGGCCACATAGGTTTTGTCATCACTGTGCAGCAACTGCCCTTGTTGGTCGATCGGCACTCGCCCACCGCTCCACCAGCTATGCAACTGCGGATCGGTAGTACCTTCTAGACGCCAATCATCGACCGTAGTGGGATTTTGCTGGTTTAGCTGCTGCCGGGTTTGCTCCCACAGCACTTGCTCAACCGCCGCTTTGCGCAGGAACACCGCCAGTTGTATCGACGCCTCTTTCGGATCGCCTAACGGCAGGGATGACATACCCACTTCCAGAACCGCAATCACCGTGCCGGTTTGATCAGCATTGGCCATGACCGGCAGTACAGCACGATGGCCGCTGCCTTGGCGGGCGACATCAATACCCCATGTGGGTACACCAGAGGTAAACGCATTGGTAATCAGCGGGCGCAGGCCACTGAGACTATCGCCGTAGCGATCCGGGCGATGCATCCGCAAGAAATTGACTGCCCCAGGTGCAAAATACACACTCAGTTGGTTGACCCCCAGCTCCTCCATCCCGCTCCAATAATCCTGCAGGAGCAACTGCACTTCCTGCCGCGCCCGACGCAACTGTGCCGCGCTATCTACACTACTGGCACCCCCATCAGCCTGAACAAACAGTTGGTGCGTTGAGCGCAGCTTTTCGGCAATGCTGTGGTCGCGGCCAATTAACTGCGCCAATAACATGGCCTGCTGGGTCAAGTCGCGCCCGGTGGCGCTAACATAGTCCTGTTGGGTTTGGGTATTCCACGCCAGCCGCTCATTCCAGACCTGGCGATGCACTTGCAAGTCGGCAAACATAAACAGCACAAAGACCGCTGTCAGCCCCAAGGCAGATACCCAGGGCAGCCAACGGTAAAGGCGTTTGTAATTCAGCGACATGAAGTCTCTCGGAGTAGTTGTTATCGGCCAGTGCATGCAAATGGCGCAGTATTACCCAAGTGTAGTGCAAATTTTTACAGGGGCAGACTTGGCCGCTGGGCTATCCAGCGACAGCAAGTTGATTAACGACAAACAGAGAAGAGAGCGAGAGGTTATTTAGCAGCAGTGCTATCGGCTTGGATATTAGTAGCATCGGTATTGGTAGCATCAGATTTGGCGCTATCGGTTTTTTCCGCGCGTTTACGGCGTGCATCCTTCGGGTCAGCGGCGAGCGGACGATAAATCTCTACGCGATCACCCGCGTGCAAGATATGTTTGTCGGCGCTATCCAAACCTTTGGTGCCGAGCGACTGGCCAAAAATGCCCATCTTGGCGACGGAGATGTCCAACTCGGGAAAATGATCGGTAATTTTGGAGCGTCTTACCGCTGCCAAAGCAGTGGTACCCGGTTCTACCAAAAGCGCGATAATTTTTTGTTTGTGTGGTAACGCATAAGCAACTTCCACGCGGATAAGATCAAAATCGGCCATGCTACTTTTCCATCAAAAATAAAAGAAACACAAAAAAGTTATTGATAAATCTGTTTGGCGCGAGCGCAAAGCGCATCCACCTGTCTGTTGCTTACCACCTCAAATAACTTGCCAACCGCCATGCCGAGCAAACGGTTTTGCAATTCAAATTCCAACTCAAAAGTGACTTTGCAAGCCTGCTCGCCCAGCGGCGTAAACCGCCAGACACCGCGCAAATATTTAAACGGGCCATCAACCAAATTCATGCTCATGCTGTGCGGCGGCTGCAGTTGATTGCGCGTAACAAAACTCTGGCTCACGCCCGCTTTGCTTAGCTCCAGCCGCGCCTCCAGCCAGTCATCGCCACGCGCCAGAATTTTCGCCCCGACACAGCCATCCATAAACTGTGGATAGGCTTCAATATCGTTGATCAAATCAAACATTTGCGTGGCCGAATAATTTACCAGCGCTGATCTCTCTACCCGATGAGCCACTTTTTACTCCACAAACACTTTGCGCATAACCGGGAAAATCCCGTTAATTAGAATTACCAACACCGCGATGGGAGAGATGTAGCGCAATATTGGACGCCAGAGTTTCAACAACAGCGACGATTCAAATTTTAATTCATGCAGCAGATGTTCGTCGCGCAGTTTCCAGCCCACAAAGAGCGCGATCAACACCCCGCCGAGCGGCAACATAATGTTGGTGGCGATAAAATCCATGCTGTCAAAATAGGTTTTACCCCACAGAAAATCTTTCTCTGCCCAATCGTTAAAGGAAAACACTGAGCCCAAGCCCATCAACCAGGCAACGACGCCCAAGAGCACACTCGCGCCTGTGCGGCTCAAGCCAAAGCGCTCGTTGAGGTAAGCCACTCCCGGCTCCAGCAGCGAGATAGTAGAGGTCCAGGCGGCGAGCATCACCATCACAAAAAACACCGAGCCAATCACTAAGCCCGCGCTCATATTGCCGAACGCGACAGGCAGGGTCACAAACATCAAACCCGGCCCACTGCCAACGGATAACCCCGGCGTGGCAAACACCAGCGCAAAAATTGCCACGCCCGCGATCAACGCAACCAGCGTATCCAGAAGCGCAACCAGCATCACCGTCTGCCCTACCGATTGGTTACTCGGCATATAAGCGCCGTAAGCCATAATCGCGCCCATACCCAGACTCAGGGTAAAAAACGAGTGGCCCATGGCCACCAGCGCCGACTCCCAGGAAACATCCTCGGGGTTAAAACTAAACATAAAACGCAGCGAGGTGACAAATTCGCCTTCGACCATGGCGTAAGCGAGCAGTATTAATAGCAGGACAAACAGTAGCGGCATCATCCAACGCACCGATGACTCCAACCCACGTGTCACACCCAGCGCCAAAATCGCTACCGTCATCACCGTGAAAATCGTATGCCATTGCAGCATCTGGCTTTTATCGGCCAACAAACTATCGAACAGCGCCTGCGATGTCTCACCCGTCAAACCAGCAAATTTGCCGCTCAGAGCGGACTGCACATACTCCAGCGTCCAGCCAGCGATTACCGTGTAAAACGACAATATCACCAGACCGGCGAATGCACCCATCCAACCGATAATTGTCCAGGCCTTGCTCGCGCCAGAGGTTTCGCACAGCTCTGCCGTCGCCATAATCGGATTGGCGCGCGCGCGGCGCCCCATCAAGATTTCCGCCATCATGATCGGAATACCAATCACCGCGATGCACAGCAAATACATGAGCACAAACGCGCCGCCGCCGTTCTCACCGGTGATGTAGGGAAACTTCCAGATATTGCCCAAACCCACGGCAGAGCCGGTCGCGGCCAGAATAAAACTGCCGCGCAGCCCCCAAATTGTATGTTGCTTAAGTGACTTCACGCGCTGCTCCTCTATAAGCCCTGACAAGGACATCGTTATTGTTGGTTAAGCACAGATCGCACCAGAAATAGCGCGCATCAATCACGCGCATGAACCGCACACAGGGCCGAATTGTACCCAGATTGCCGCAGCGGTATAAGCCCAAGCGCGCTCTATATCAAGACACAGCGCGGACTTTGCCGATATAATGCCCGCCCGTTCGACGACATACCCTGAGTAACATTGAGTTCATGGCCAAAAAAGCGCAAAAAAACCAAGGGACTACCATCGCCCTTAACAAAAAAGCCAAGTTCGATTACGAACTGCACGACCGCTTTGAGGCGGGCATTGCACTCCTTGGCTGGGAGATAAAAAGCCTGCGTGCGGGTAAAGGCAATATTACCGATTGCTACGTGGTGTTTAAAAATAACGAAGCCTGGTTGCAAGCCGCCCAAATCCAGCCACTGCTGAGCGCGTCCACGCACTTTGTTACCGACCCGTTCCGCAACCGCAAATTGCTGCTCAATCGCCGCGAAATTAATCGCCTGCAAGAAGCAGTAGAGCAAAAAGGCTATACCGTAGTGCCCACGGCGCTCTACTGGAAAGAACATTTAATTAAATTGGAAATTGCCATCGCCAAGGGTAAACAACTTCACGACAAACGCGAGACCGAAAAAGAACGCGACTGGGCACGCGATAAACAGCGCCTGTTCCAAACCGCTACTAAACGCGATTAATTTCCGCTACCGTTCTTATAAATAAAAAATTGCGCATAAAAAATGCCGGTATTGTTTGATACCGGCATTTTTTTGTTTTCGACTTTTCAATCTCACCACATGGTTAGCGTTCGTGCACACTCAACTCACTAATAGTACTATAAAACTCGCGCCCACCACCATTAAAACTATCCCGCTCCACGCCACCCGCAGCACCAATGATACGAATAGCACTGGTAGTAACTGGTGCAAATGAAAGCGTGTGATTAATACCAATCCCTTTTAACCATTGGGAATTATCGAAATTCATTGCTGGCATTATCTGCAGTTGCTGCACGTTTTGCCAATCGCCTGCGTCATCGCGATACTGCACCTGCAGAGAGGTGAACCAACCGGAAAATTCTTTCGGTGTACCCGAATTAAACCGCAGCACAGAAATCGTTTGTGGTTGCGCCCAGCGATAGCCATAAAAATCCTGCTTGCTCACCGCAGAATTTTCCGCACTGTAATAGGTTGTTTCAATATCGCCATCACTCAACAAGTGTGTAAGCGACTTTATGTTTTTTTCATTCGTCAGATTGTGCAGCACCCCGGTTGCCGTAGATGCGAGATTGTTCGTATGCACGCTGATGACGTATTCGTGCTCAACCGTTTTTTGCCCACTCGACAAACGCAGTTTGAATCGATAAAGCCCGGACGTTTTCGGTACGCCCGAGATAACGCCGGCTTGCAAGCGAAACCCCGGTGGCAGTGCACTGCCAAGCAACGTTAATTTTTCATCACTGACCGAAATATCAATGCCCGTATCAAACGAAAAAGCTTGATCTTGTTCAGCAAATAACACTGGCGCAGCGGGCAATTCCAAAGGAGCAGAAAATTTTGCGCCGGTGTTAATTACATAATATTCAACTCCATTCTCCACAATTTTTTTTCCGCCCTGCGCAAGAATAATTTTTTCACCTTCATTAGCCATACGCGCAACCAAATCGCTAATACGCGCATCCGGCAAATCAACCCGGCTGACATTGATATAGCGATCGTTGTATGGCTGACTCCAATTTAACTCTGGAATAGGGAACAATAAATGCTTCGGTAAAATTGCAGTGCCACCGACAATTCCCAATAAACCACTCATACTCGCGGCCTGATTGTCCGCATCAAAACCCATTGCACTGGCCATATCCAAGGTTTTTTGAAAATCACCTTCACCATATAAGAGCGCAAGAATTGCACAGGCGCCATTTAAATTCGCATCAACCACCAGCCAGGCATTTTTGTTGTAATCGAACGCGCGATAATAATGCNNTCAAAAAATGCCGCGGAAAACATAGCTCCGTACATAACGGCGGGATCAATACCAAAATCGTCGCTGGTAATGCGCCCCGCCCAACGGGTTTTTGCCGCTGCGTAATCAATCATGCCCGGCGCAGTCACAGCCCATATTTCATTAACTAATTGTGGATCAATTTGAAACCACTGCGGATTTAGTGTTTTGTGCCCAGTGAGCGGCGGTGAATATCCGGCATGCATCAATGCCACAGCCTGCCGGTTGGCAACCCAGACTTTTTCACGTACATGATGTTGCCAGGCATTTGCCAGCGCAGAATAAGAAGGCGTACTGCCGTGCTTTTCCATCTGCAACAAATACATGTATTCGATATCCGTATCGTCGTCAGAAAAAGCGCCATTGACCTCTTTTACTTTGGCAAGGTACTCGCCAAAACCATAGGGAAATTTGTCGGGACCGGGTTGATCAATAAATTTAAATTCGTAGGAGAGTCCATAGGTATTGCCAATAATCTGCCCCAACCATGAGGCTTTCACTTTATCCTGATATTCAGCAACCGCAATTTTTTGATATTGGCCGCTATCGGCCAGTACACAACAACTCGTCATCAAGAGTACGGATATTGCTGTTGTCAGATATTTTTTCATCGCGTCATCTCCGACTATTTTATTGTTATCTGCAACCCCAATGATGAGTGCAGCCGGAGAACAGAATCACCCTTGGGCACAGCGCTTGTCGTCCCACCTTTAAACGATTTGCGCGCTGATTACCTTCACTTTAGACAACCATGAAAGTGGGACAACGTAAAACCAAGCCGCGAGAAATAAAAAAGGCGATCCGAAGATCGCCTTTTGGAGTACAGCAAAGACCAATTAGTCTTTAGCACGCTCTTCCAGAATCGCTACAGCAGGCAATACTTTACCTTCAACGAATTCAAGGAAAGCACCACCACCGGTAGAAACATAAGAAATTTTGTCGGCTAGGTTCCACTTGTCGATTGCCGCAAGAGTATCGCCACCACCGGCAACAGAGAAAGCATCGCTTTCCGCAATTGCGCGTGAAATAGTTTCAGTACCTTTTGCAAACGCATCGAATTCAAATACGCCGCAAGGGCCATTCCACAGCACAGTTTTAGCGTTCTTGATGATCTCGGCAACGCGCGCTGCAGTTTCAGGACCGTAGTCGATAATTTCTTCATCAGCCTGAATTTCGCTTGGTTTTTTAACGGTGGCAACTGAATTGTGATTCCAGGATTTGAAGCCTTCTTTGGTGACACGCACATCAGTCGCAAAAACCACCTCAGTCGTTTTGCACAGACGCTGTGCTTCCGGGATCAAATCTTTTTCGTACAGTGAGTTACCCACTTGATTGCCTGCGGCCGCAACGAAAGTGTTGGAAATACCGCCACCAACAACCAATATGTCAGCGATTTTTGACAGCGCATCCAACACGCTCAATTTCGTCGATACTTTTGAACCACCAACAATCGCCACCAATGGACGCGCAGGGTTATCCAATACTTTTGCCAAGGCCTCCAATTCACCCGACAGCAATGGACCAGCGCAGGCGATAGGTGCAAATTTCGCAACACCGTGCGTTGATGCTTGTGCGCGATGCGCGGTGCCAAAAGCGTCCATTACAAACACATCGCACAGGGCCGCCATTTTTTTGCTCAGCTCATCAGAATTTTTGCCTTCGCCCACATTGAAGCGCACGTTCTCCAACAAAACCAAGTCGCCTTCCATCGCAAAACCGTCAACCCAATCTTTTACCAGAGGTACATTACGACCCAATTTTTCGCTCAGGTATTTTGCTACTGGCGCCAATGAAGAAGCCTCTTCATAAACACCTTCATCCGGACGACCGAGATGCGACATCACCATCACTTTTGCACCGGCAGCCAACGCAGCCTGAATGGTGGGGATAGAAGCATCAATACGCACAGCAGAAGTGATGCGTCCATCTTCCAGCGGCACGTTCAGATCCTGACGAATCAGTACACGCTTACCGGCGAGATCCTGGTCTTTCATTAATTTTACAGTCATGGTTTGCTCCGAATAAAAGCCGAAATGCTTTGTAGAAAAGAGGTCAAGTTTAACGAATTCGCTTTATTCAATCTCGAAAATTAAAACTTCATCTGTTAATTAAATAAATATTCTTCTGTTCAAAACTGAGTAGATGAAGCCAGATTGGCTTCAATTGTAGCTTTTTTAGCTACACACTCTGGAAACAAAACACCCGACTCGCGCCGGGTGTTTTTTGCTTACTTAATCTTCCAACAATTCTTCAACAGTGCTGACGATGTTATCGACAGTAAAACCGAAGTGTTCGAGCAGTGCCGGGCCGGGTGCTGATTCACCGAAGGTGGTCATGCCCACTACGCGACCGTCGAAGCCAACATATTTATACCAGTAATCTACGTGTGCAGTTTCAACCGCTACGCGCGCGCCAACGCTGATCGGCAATACGGACTCTTTGTACGCAGCGTCTTGACGGTCAAATACCGAAGTTGATGGCATAGACACAACGCGTACGCTGCGGCCTTTTGCTTTCAATGCTTCTGCTGCTTTCACAGTCACACCAACTTCTGAACCGGTTGCGATCAGGATAGCCTCTGGTTCGCCAACTGAATCAACGAGGATGTAACCACCGCGAGAAATATCGGCAACTTGTGCGCCGGTACGTGCGATGTGATCCAGATTTTGACGGCTGAATACCAGCGCAGTTGGGCCGGTTTTGCGTTCGATCGCCGCTTTCCAGGATGCTGCTGCTTCAGCCGCATCAGCCGGGCGCCATGTGTCGAGGTTCGGAGTCATGCGCAAACTGCCAAGCACTTCGATTGGCTGGTGAGTTGGGCCGTCTTCGCCTTGACCGATTGAGTCGTGGGTATAAACGAAAATGTTGCGCAATTTCATCAGCGCCGACATACGCACCGCATTTGCCGCGTATTGTTGGAACATCAGGAAGGTCGCGCCGTAAGGAATGAAACCACCGTGCGCAGAGATACCGTTCATGATCGCGCTCATACCAAACTCGCGCACACCGTAATACAGGTAGTTGCCGCTCGCGTCTTCCGCAGTGATGCCTTTGGAGGTTTTCACTAAGGTCAGGTTAGAGCCAGCCAAATCGGCAGAGCCGCCCAACAGTTCTGGCAATAAAGGAACAAATGCCGCGATAGAATTTTGCGATGCTTTACGGCTGGCAATTTTCTCGCCTTTAGCTTGGCTTTCGGCAATAAATGCTTCTGCTTTTGCAGCGAAGTCTGCTGGCAAATCACCTTTAATTACGCGGCGATCAAATTCAGCGGCCAATTCCGGGTGCGCTGATTTGTAGGCGATAAATTTATCGTTCCAGGATTGCTCTGCCGCAGCGCCTTTGGCTTTTGCATCCCAACCTTCGTAAACATCAGCCGGTACAACAAAGGGCTCGTATTCCCAACCGAGGGTTTTACGTACCAATGCCACTTCTTCCAAACCGAGTGGTGAGCCGTGGCAATCGTGCGAACCTTGTTTGTTCGGCGAACCAAAACCAATGGTGGTTTTGGTAATGATTAAAGTAGGCTTTTTAGTTTCGGCTTTAGCTGCTTCGATAGCCGCTTTAATAGCTGCAGCATCGTGGCCATCTACGGCGCGGATTACATGCCAGCCGTAAGCTTCAAAACGTTTTGGCGTGTCATCGGTAAACCAGCCTTCAACGTGGCCATCGATAGAAATACCGTTGTCATCGTAGAACGCAATCAGTTTGCCCAAGCCCAAAGTACCAGCCAGTGAACAAGCCTCATGGCTAACACCTTCCATCATGCAACCATCGCCGAGGAACACATAAGT
>DQHS01000261.1 GCA_003524365.1 Cellvibrio sp.
ACCCGCGCGGATTGCATAAACCTTCCACTTTTGCCACCGCCTCAACACCTTTAAACGCGGGCAACATCATGGAATGCACAAAGGGTAATTCGTGTTGTTTGATCACCTGCCCTTGCGCATCGACTTCATCGACAAACATTTTTCCTGCTTCGATGCGCGTGGTTTTCGCGTTGGTAATCCAATTGATTGAACGTTTGCGCAGCTCTGACTCCATCATGCCTTTTGAGTCGCCCACACCGCCCAAACCCAAATGGCCGATGTAGGGCTCGCTGGTAACAAAGGTGATAGGCACGCGGTGGCGCACACCGGCGCGGCTGAGGGCGGTATCCAAAATAAACGCATATTCATAGGCGGGGCCAAAACAACTAGCGCCAGGCATAGCACCGATAACCACGGAGCCGGGATTTTCAACCAGCTTTTTATAGTCTTCGTAGGAATGCTCGGCGTGGGGCAAGGTGCAGACCGATTGGGTAAAACCACCATGAGGGCCAGCGCCAGGCACTTCATCGAAGGCTAACTTGGGGCCAGTGGCGATGACGAGATAGTCATAATCCACACGTTTGCCGTCATTCAGGGTGAGGTATTTATCAACCGGGTTAATCTCATCCACCCGCTGGGCGATAAAGGCGATGTTTTTCTTTTCAAGATACGGGCGAATCGGGAAACTGATCTGCTCTGCTTCACGCCATCCCACCGCAAGCCAGGGGTTTGACGGGACGAACTGAAAATCCTCCCGCTCGTTGATCATGGTTACCTGATGATTTTTACCCAGGGCATCGTGCATTTCATATGCACCCGCCATTCCCCCCAAACCTGCCCCAACAAATACGACATGAGCCATAGCACACCTCTTTAGCAAAATGGATTGCGACAATATTCACGGCCTTGGGGCAACTGCGGGAATCTGACCCCTTGCATTACATCATAGACCACTAATTTAGAAGTTGCTAATTTATATTTATCTAATATAATGAAATCAAACCCACAAAAGGTAGACGCAAAATGAATATGACCGTCCCTAAAGACGCCGGTCTGGATGACATGCAACAACACGCACAGGATGCCGCCGCACTCTTAAAGGCGCTGGCGAATGAAAACCGCCTGNNTGAGGCGGGTTTAGTGAGCACACGCAAAGAAGCCCAAACGGTTTTTTATCGCCTGGAAGGCGACGAAGCCGCAAAGGTTATCTCCGTATTGCAATCCATTTACTGCCCACAAGATTAATGTTTAACGAGAAAAAACTATGAGCCATAAACGTATCCACCCTGTTGATTTGATGGCAAAAAAAAATGTCGATATGTGCATTTTGGATGTGCGCACCGCCGCTGAAGTCAACGCTGCCGGTCTGCCCGATTGTTTGCATATTCCACTGCACGAATTAACGGCAGAACGCCTGCAAAGTGAAATCGCCGCAAAAGGTAAAAATGGTGCGCAGATTTTTTTACTCTGTCAGGCCGGAAGACGCGCTGAAATGGCAGCGGAACAACTGCAAGGTAAAGTAAATGCAGAGCTGGTGATTATCGAAGGCGGAATGAATGCGGTTAAACAATCGAATATACAACTCGCCGAAAAAGGTAAAAACGTTATACCGCTAGAGCGACAAATCCGTATCGCTGCGGGCTTGTTGGTAGTAACCGGTGTAGTGTTAGGCACTTGGGTTAATCCCGGATTCTACGCGTTGTCCGGCATTATCGGCGCGGGTCTGACCTTTGCGGGTATTACCGATATTTGCCCAATGGGTATGTTGATCGCCAAAGCGCCCTGGAACAAATAAATGCTGCTAATCATCGGGCTATTAATTGGCTTGATTCTTGGTCTTACCGGTGCAGGTGGTTCGGTGTTTGCCGTGCCACTTCTGTTGTTACTCGGCGGCATGTCCATGGCCGATGCCACTGGTATTTCTTTGGGCGCAGTTGCCGTCACGACTATTTATGCCAGTTTGCGTAATACATTTTCGCGCAACACACCGAGTGTACTTTGGAAGCCCGGTTTGATTTTGGCATTTAGCGGCGCGCTAACCGCTCCAGCGGGGCAATGGTTGGGCATGCACATAAGTGAGCTATGGTTAGTTAGCAGCTTCTGTTTGCTAGCCGCAATTATTGCACTGCGCATGTGGGTGAGCGCGCAAAAAAATCCAGCATCGGCCATCGTTGTTCGTGCCGGTAATTTTGCCGACACGCCCAGCCCCGATCATTTGTGCAATCTTAATCCCACCGGCCAGTTTGAATTACGCCCGCGCTGTGTGAGCGGATTATTAATCGGCGGCTTGGTGGTTGGTGTTTTATCGGGCTTGTTGGGTGTGGGCGGAGGATTTTTAATTGTGCCGCTGCTACTCGCACTCAGCGCAGTCACTATGGCGCAAGCGGTGAGCACATCGCTGTTAATTATTGCGTTGATCAGCAGCTCCGGATTTATTAGCCACTTACTGCTGAGCGAAACACAACATTGGCAATGGCTGATACTCGCCGCCGCAGGCGGTGTTATTGGGATGATCTTCGGTCAAGCAGTCAGCCATAAAGTTGCGAATGTGTTGTTGCAAAAAATATTTGCGGTGAGTTTGTTGATTGTGGCAACTATTACACTTGCGAGGCAATTATGATTTTCCGTCAACTATTTGAACAAGAATCTTCCACTTACACCTATCTTATTGCGTGCGAAAAAACAGGCAAAGCCGCATTGATTGATACGGTGAAATCCGAGATTCCAAAATATATCCAGTTGTTGCGCGAATTGCAGCTCACGCTCGTGTACGCACTCGACACCCACACTCACGCCGACCATATTACCGGTGCAGGTGAGCTGCGTGATTTAACCGGCTGCACCACACTGCTGGGTGAGGAAGCAAATTCTACCTGCGTGTCCCAAGCCCTGCGCGATGGCGAAAAAATTCCTGTGGGTGAATTGACCTTAACCGCGCTGCACACGCCCGGCCATACGGACGACTCTTACACCTATCACCTAATTGATGGTACTGAGCAATATTTGTTTACCGGCGATACGCTCTTAATTCGCGGCACTGGCCGTACAGATTTTCAAAACGGTAATGCGCGGGACCAATACGAAAGTCTCTTTCACACATTATTAGTGATGCCCGACAACACTTGGGTCTACCCCGGCCACGATTACAAAGGTTGGATGCGCACTACCATCGGTGAAGAAAAAGCGCACAACCCACGCTTGCAAATAAAAGATGTAGCTGCTTATGTGGAATTAATGAATAACCTGAAATTACCCAACCCAAAAATGATGGACGTGGCCGTACCCGCGAATCGCGCCTGCGGTAAAAACTAATACGGATTTTTTAAGGAGTTACCATGAAAGTTAAACTCGCGAATATCAAACTTATAAATTTTAAATTGATGGCCACTCTGAGTGCCGTGATTTTTTTATCCGCTTGCAGCAAAGATTCGCCCACACCTGCAGCACCGAAAAAAATACCCGAACTGGCAAGCATTCAACTCAGTCTACAAACCACCGCGCAAGAAGTGAAATACGACGGCATGATTGAAGCGATCAATCAAGCAACTGTCTCGGCGCAAACTTCCGGTCGCATTGTAGAAATTCCGGTGGATGTTGGCGATTTGGTTGCCAAAGGCGATCTAATTATTCGCTTTACCGACACCGAACAAAAAGCACGAGCGGCTAGCGCCAAAGCGCAATTTACCGAAGCCCAAGCGCAATACACGCGCATGCAAGAAATGCTTGCGAAAAAATTAATCGCCAAAGCAGATTTTGATAAAAGCGAGGCCGCGTTTAAATCCGCCGAGGCCAATCTGCGCGAAGCAGAACAGAATCTCGCCTACACCGCCATCTACGCGCCCTATGCCGGCATAGTGGTAAGCCGTGCGGTGAATGTGGGCGAAACCGTTTCCCCCGGCAAAGCGTTAATGACCGGTTTATCGCTGGAACAATTGCGCGCGCAGGTGGATATTCCGCAACAACACATAGGCCCGGTGCGCAAATATAAAAAAGCGCTTATTTACTTGGCGGATGGAAATACTCTGGAGAGCAGCGACCTGCGCATTCCACCTGGCGCCGACCCACAAACCCATTCCTTCAAAGTGTTGGTGAATTTGCCCGAGGGCGATCATCAATTATTTCCCGGTACCTTTGTGAAAATTGCATTTGTCACAGGCGAGCGCGAGCAACTATTAATTCCGGCCAGCGCGATTAGTAAGCGCGGCGAAGTCAGCGGTGTTTATGTAATAAAAGAAGATACGCTGGAATTCCGCCAGTTAAACCTCGGCTCACCCACCAGGAACAAGGATTACCCAATCCTCGCAGGTGCAAGCGCCGGTGAAAAAATTGCTGCTGACTCCATCGCCGCCGCCATTGCTTATAAAAATTTGCACAGTGCGGAGCAATAACTCATGGAACCAAAAAACAAACAACCACAGTCACTCGGCATTTCTGGTCGTATCGCACGCGCGTTTTTAACTACCGAAATTACGCCGCTGCTAGCACTCACTGGTTTATTGCTCGGTATTTTTGCAGTGATGGTGACACCGCGCGAAGAGGAGCCACAAATTAATGTGACTTTTGCCAATGTGTTTATCCCCTTCCCCGGCGCCACACCGGAAGAAGTGGAAGCGCTGGTAACGAATCCCGCTGAGCAAATCGTCTCGGAAATTGAAGGGGTCGAACATATTTATTCCACTTCATCACTCGGTATGTCCACGCTCACCGTGCGTTTTGAAGTGGGCCAACCGCGCACCGATGCAATTGTGCGTTTATACAATGCCTTTTATGCGAATAGCGATTGGCTGCCGCGCAATCTTGGCGTAGGCCAACCGCTGATTAAACCCAAAGGGATTGACGATGTACCTATAGTGGCACTCACGTTGTGGAGTAAAAATGTAACCACTACCAACAGTGACTTATTAAATATTGCGCGCGAATTGCAAACCCAATTGCAACGCGTACCCGGCACCCGCGATATCGATATTCTCGGCGGCCCCGATAAAGTGGTACGCGTGTTATTTGACCCGGAACGTATGGCAGCTTTTGGTTTAGCATTAGATGATTTACGCAATGCACTCGGTGCCGCAAATACCTCTCACGCCGCCGGTTCATTGGTGAGCGACAACCGCGAAATGCTAGTCCAAGCCGGTGATTTTTTATTAACGCCGGAAGAAGTTGCTGACCTTGTCGTCGGTGTTTATCAAGGGGCGCCGGTCTTTTTGCGCGACGTCGCGCAAGTGAGTTTGGGCGCAGACCAAGCCACTCAATATGTCACCCATGGTTTTGGTACCGCTGCAGCAACAGCACTTGAAAAAAACGCTGGCCGCTATCCTGCGATTACCTTATCCATCGCTAAAAAACCGGGTGAAAATGCGGTGGATGTGGCTGAGCAAGTTATTGAGCGCATTGAACAATTACGCGGCGTAAGTGTACCCGATGCAATTGAGGTTAGCGTTACCCGCAACTACGGCGCGACTGCCGAGGATANNAAGGATAAAGCGCAAACGCTGATAAAAAAATTAATTTTCGCCACACTTTCAGTAATTATATTAGTGCTAATCGCCTTGGGAAAACGCGAAGCCTTGGTGGTGGGTGCGGCGGTGATTGTCACACTTGCAATCACACTATTCGCATCCTGGGCTTGGGGCTTTACGCTTAATCGCGTATCACTTTTTGCGTTAATTTTTTCAATCGGCATTTTGGTAGATGACGCCATTGTGGTGGTGGAAAATATTCATCGCCATATGAGCCAGGGAAAACTATCGCTCAATGACGCCATTCCGCTGGCGGTAGATGAAGTGGGTGGCCCAACTATTCTGGCGACGTTTACTGTTATCGCCGCACTTTTGCCCATGGCATTTGTGACTGGATTAATGGGCCCTTACATGTTGCCCATTCCCATCAATGCCTCCACCGGCATGCTAATTTCACTCGCTGTTGCGTTTATGTTTACGCCTTGGCTATATCGCCGTTTATTTGCCCTGNNATCACTCCACTGCGGATCAACACGAGTCCCACGGCAATAAATTTTTGCCATTTTTTACGCGTATTATGAGCCCGCTATTAAAACGCGAAGCGGGAAAAAAAGCGCGCCTGTGGTTGCTTGGTGGGATTCTCGCATTAATTGCGGCATCGATTGGTTTAGTGGTAGTGCAAGCGGTGATGTTAAAGATGCTGCCCTTTGACAACAAAAGTGAATTCCAGATTGTGGTGGATATGCCCGAAGGCACGCCGCTGGAAAATACCCAAAAGGTGTTGCAAGCACTCGCCGATAAAATAGAAACCATTCCCGAAGTCACCGATTACCAACTCTATGCAGGAACCTCGGCACCGATTAATTTTAATGGCTTGGTGCGGCAAAATTATTTGCGTCGCGCGCCCCACATGGGCGAGATTCAAATCAATTTAGTGGACAAACATTTACGCGCACGCAAGAGCCACGAAATTGCGCTCGCCGCGCGCGAATTAATTGCGGATGTCGGCAAGACGATGAACGCGAATGTCAAAGTCGTTGAAGTTCCACCCGGCCCGCCAGTGTTATCGCCATTGGTTGCGGAAATTTATGGTATGGATTATCAACGTCAACTCGACGTCGCAAAAAAAGTACGCGCCGCGTTTGAAGCAACACCCGATGTAGTGGATGTTGATGACACCATCGAAGCGCCGCAAACCCGCTGGTTAATTGTGGTGGATCGCGCCCGCGCCGCGCGCTTGGGTGTGGATCAAACCACTATCGCCAATGCGATTCGCACGGCACTGGCCGGTGAAGACGCCTCCTATTTACACACCACTACTGCCAAGGTTGCCCTGCCCGTGCGGCTTGAATTGCCCGCTGGCGAGAAAGACAACCTCGAACGGGTATTGGCGATAAAAATCCGCGCGCGCGCTGGCAATTTGATCGCACTCACGGAAGTCACCCAGGTGATTGAAAGCCAGCGCCAGCAGACCATTCATCACAAGGATTTGCTGCCAGTGGTTTATGTACTGGGCGAGGTTGCGGGTGAAACTGACAGCCCGCTTTATGGTTTAGCCAACATCTATAACCGCCTCGCCGAAACACCGATTGATGGGCAGACAAATAACGGGCAAGCCATCGACCAATTTTTAAATTCACAGCCAGAGAACCCGGTGAACTGGAGTTTGAAATGGGACGGTGAGCTGCAAGTCACGCTCGATACCTTCCGCGATATGGGCATCGCTTACTCAGTCGGCTTGGTGATGATTTATTTGCTGGTGGTGGGCATGTTCAAAAGTTACTCGGTGCCGCTGATTATTATGGCGCCGATCCCGCTCACGCTTATCGGCATCATGCCCGGCCATGCGTTGCTCGGCCAGCAATTCACTGCACCCAGCATGATCGGCATGATCGCGCTCGCTGGGATTATTGTGCGCAACTCCATATTGCTGGTGGACTTTATCCAGCAGGAAGTACGCAGCGGTAAATCGCTGGAGGACGCGACTATTAGTGCGGCGGCTGTGCGCGCACTGCCCATTGGCTTAACCGCGCTGGCGGCAATGATGGGCGGCTTTTTTATTGTGGATGATCCTATTTTTGGCGGGCTGGCGGTTTCACTGATCTTCGGCTTGCTGGTATCAACCGTGTTAACCCTGATTGTGATTCCGGTGGTTTATTACTTGTACCACTATAAATCGAGCCAGAGCACAACCTGAGTTTGCCGGATCACCGAGGTTGGGTGGCAACCTCGGTGAATGTCTCAAAAACCACCCAATCACTAATCAATCACCCACATCAAGAGGGATGCATTATGTCATCTGAACGTGTACTCACAGCATTTGCCGGGCTTATGGTTCTGTTGAGCGTTGCGCTCACTACCTGGGTTCACCCCGGTTTTATATGGCTAACGGTATTTATCGGGGCCAATTTATTTCAGCAATCCTTCACCGGTTTTTGCCCCGCCACACTCTTTTTCCGCAAAGTGTGCAAATTTAAAACCGAGAAAGAGCTAGCGCTGAACAACAAGTAACCGCAGCACCACTTATCCACCCAAGCACCCACTTTTAAACCGGGACCTGCGGATGCGGGTCCTTAGCCTGATACCCGTCAAACACTTACCCACAGCCAGCCATTCTTTTGCTAGAATCCCCACCACAAAAAATCCTCCAGAGAACCTGACCATGCTGATCCAAGCCCCTATTTCCCTTGGCGAACTAATCGACAAAATCACCATTCTGGAAATCAAAGTCGTCAATATCGGCGATGCCGCGAAACTGAAAAACGTCACCCACGAACTGAATATCCTCAACGATAAAGTCGGCAGCTTGTTGGATGCCGATGGCCAAGCCAAATTAGCGCCACTTAAACAAGCGCTGAAAGATATTAATCAGGAACTCTGGATTATTGAAGACGACATTCGCGACTGTGAATTAGCCAAAGACTTTAGTGATAAATTTATCCAACTCGCACGCGCCGTTTATGTCACCAATGACAAACGCGCCGCCGTGAAAAAGGATATTAACATCGCCTTCGGTTCAGAATTAATCGAAGAAAAGTCCTACAAGAAATATCAGTAATCTGCGTTACCACTGCCACAATTGAAGAATTTGCCCATGCGTATACTGCTTGTCAAAATGTCCTCCATGGGCGACATCTTCCACACATTTCCTGCGATCAGCGATATTAAGCAACACTATCCAGATGCGGAAATTGATTGGGTGGTGGAAGACAGCTTTAGTGAAATTGTGGATTGGCACCCCGGCGTGCGCAAAGTCATTCCCATTCATTTGCGCCGCTGGGTTAAAGCACGTAATAAAAAAAATTGGCAAGAGTTCAAAGATTGGCGCAAAGCCTTGCGTAGCACCTCTTACGATTACATCATCGATGTACAAGGTCTATTAAAAAGCGCAATTGTTGCCAAATGTGCAAAGGGGAACGGCGTTGATGGCTATGCGAAAACCTCTGCGCGTGAACCTATCACTCACTGGTTTTACAAACACCACCACATTGTTGATAAAGACCAGCATGCGGTGGAACGCACACGTCAATTAGTGGGAAAGACGTTGGGCTATATTCCTACACCAAAATTGAATTTTGGCATCAATCAAAATTTTGTTCAGGTGGTAAAAAATCCGCGTAAATTAATTTTTATTATTGGCACCAGTTGGGTCACCAAACTTTGGGCAACACGTGAATGGCAAGCACTCACTACAATCGCCCTCAATGCTGGTTTTAGTGTAGAAATTATTTGGGGTAGCGCAGAAGAGCAAGCTATCGCCGATCAGATTATTGAATTCTGCCCGCAGGCAACGCGCCCCGAGCAGCGCTTATCCATCACTACGATTGCTGAAAAATTGGTAGAGGCTGCAGGTGTCATCGGGTTGGACACAGGCTTCTCTCATCTCGCTGGCGCACTTGAAACACCGACCATCGCACTCTACGGAGCAACATCGCCGGTAAAGGTTGGGCTGATTGGCGAGCACACGCAGAATTTGCAGTTAGTTGACACATTGGAGTGCATGCCCTGCCACAAACGGCACTGCAAATGGCTACCGGAAAATAGCACTGACACGCCAGCCTGTATGGGCGGCATCAAAGCCGAAGCAGTATGGCAGGCGCTGCAACAAAAATTGTCCGCGCAGACATTTGGCAATCACTCACATAATGATTCAACGCAAAATTAATTCAGGAACTCTTTATGATCCCGCAAAAGATGGGCGTAGTCATTACCACTTACAACCAACCCAAATGGCTCAAAAACGTGTTGTTTGGCTATGAAGCGCAACGCCACAATAATTTCACAGTAATTATTGCTGACGACGGTTCGGGACAACCAACACGCGATGTGATTGAATTTTTTCAGGCGCGCGGAAAAATAACTATTCAACATGTGTGGCATGAAGATAAGGGCTTTCAGAAGTGCCAGATCCTCAATAAAGCCATCGCGCAAACCGATTGTGATTATTTAATTTTTACCGATGGCGACTGCGTACCCGAACCCGATTTTATTAGCATTCATCAAGCGTTGGCAGAACCCGGTTATTTTTTATCGGGTGGCTATGTGAAACTGACCACACCGGTATCTGAAGCAATTACTGAAGCAGATATCATCAACGGCGTTATATTTGATATCGACTGGCTCAAAAAAACCGGCCAGCCGTCCAATCATAAACTGTGGAAATTAATTAAAAATAAAACCATAAAAGCATTGCTGAATGTGATCACTCCCACCAAAGCCACCTGGAACGGAATGAATAGCTCAACCTGGACAAGCGACATCAAAGCCTGCAATGGCTTTAATGAAGATATGCAATACGGTGGCTTAGATCGCGAATTAGGCGAGCGTTTGTACAATCACGGATTAAAAGGAAAGCAAGTCCGCTACAGCGTCAATTGCCTCCATTTGGATCACCCTCGCGCTTACGACAACCCGGAAACCTGGAAAAAGAATTACGCGATCCGCAATGAAGTGAAACGCACAGGCAGATTTTGGGCAGAAAATGGGATTGTGAAGAAAAACACATAACCACAACTACCCGTTATAAAATCGACGATTATTTTTTCTGGTGTGCTAATAACCAATCGTAAATATCTTTGCTGGCGTAAATGCGCTTCCAGGCATCGTGCCCCATATCCTCGTGAACAGTGAAAAGGATTTCTGAATCACCCAGCTCCTCCAATTTATTTATTCCTGCATAAAAGAATTTTTTCTGGACTGCAGTATCGCGCCCACCCGCAAATACCCATACGGGCAAGTTCGCCTTGGCAATAGGTGCCATTAAATCCGGATGACCCCAACCAACAACGGGGACAACTGCTGCAAATAATTCAGGATGCTTGCTCGCCATAAACCAGGTGCCAAAACCACCGTAACTTAAACCGGTAAGGTATAAACGAGAACTATCCGTGCGGTATTTTTTTTGTACATTGGTAATGATGCTTAATAAGTCTTGCTCCACCTGCTCCCACCCCATCGGCAAGAGTGGTGCTACTGCCGACATATCTTTTATGTCTTCACCGGCTTCCATTAACTGTGGTGTTGCAAAAAATGGCTCGTAAGCAGGAACACCCTCCGCCAAACGCAGCGGAATTTTTGCGCGCGTGCGGTTGGCGATATAAGGGACCTTGCCCATCGTAAACATATGCAGCTGCGGTGAAATAATGATGAAAGGCAAATCTTTCTTTTGAATCCAGGCTTCATATAACGGGCCATGGCTAATGACATAGTCCAATTCGTCCAGACCATTACCGCGCTCGCCATTACCATGTAAAAATAAAATAATTGGCCATTTCTTATCCGGTTGTGTTTCATAACCGCGAGGCAAATACACAAAATAGTCGCGCTTAAGCTGATCAATGCTGCTGACATAGGGCAAGCGTAAAAGCTGTTCTGTGGATGAGTTATTTTCCCCAGGAAGATGACTGCATCCCGCCAGCCAACCAATAATTAACATCGCTAAGAACACGGGCTTTTTCATGATAGATCCTGTTGTTATTACTATTAAAAAGATCTGCGCAGCATGAATTAGGCCCATTAAACAACAAGGGCTTTTGCGTTTCTTAACCCCACGCCACACATTCTGGCAATTCAATTGCTGCGCAACCACAACAAGCTGACTCACTGACATTTGTCACAAGACACTGGTGACTTTCACAGCTGGTACGCTATACGCCGGAGAACCAAACTAGTCGATAGTAAAACCCGTCTGGATTCACCTACAGTCATAACAGGTACATAATAAGCCAGCATCCCAACTACCACGCAGACATATCGCTATGAATCACCATCCCGAACAATGCGCAGGCTCTATCTACTCCGCCAAATCCTGGATTTGGCTGGTATTTAGCCTCTATTATTTTGTCCCTGTGTACTACATGCCCTTCAGCGCACTCGCGCAAGTGCTGTTGGTTGGTGTTTATTGTGTATTTGTATCACTGTATTTATGGGGGATCACCCTCAAACCCCAAGATGTCTGGAAACCAGTGCTAGCAATTGTTCTGCTGGCATTTGCTATTACGCCATACACACCCGGCTCAAGTACTTTTTTTTCCTATTTAGGTTTTTTGGTTGGATTTACTTACCGCACCAAAATCTGGCTGCTAATCACCGGGATTCTGGTGGCCACTATCATTGCTATGCACTACCAATTTAATTACCCCTTTCCCTTTTTTGCATTTCCTGCGCTCTCGGGTTTAGCCACTATTGGTATTATTGGCTATGTTGAAAAGCTACGGATGGAAGCGCGCATTAGCCAACAAAAAAGCCATCAGGAAATTGAACAGTTAGCCGTTATTGCCGAGCGCGAACGTATTGCTCGCGATCTGCACGATATTCTTGGCCATACTTTGTCGAGTATCGCACTCAAAGCAGAATTGGCAGAAAAATTATTAACGCAAGAGAAAACAGAACAAGCCAAACAACATCTCTCCGAACTGCATCAAATTGCGCGCAACAGTTTAAGTCTGGTGCGCCAAACGGTATCCGGTTATAAACATCGAGGATTATCTGGTGAAGTGATGGAACTCTGCGAAAAACTTCGGCAAAGCGGTTTTATCGTGGATCTCAATGGTGATATTCCCCAGCTCTCACCACGCGCAGAAACAGCCATTATTCTAGCGTTGACAGAATTGACCACTAATGTGTTGCGCCACAGCAATGGCAATCATTGCGAGATCGAATTTCAACAAAGTTGCGACAAAATTGTAGTGCGAATGCATGATAACGGTGAAGTCAAAGCGCTGATTCCAGGCAATGGATTACAAGGTATTCAGGAGCGACTCAATGCCCTCACCGGTGATTTACAATCATCAATCCACAAAGGCTGTGAATTTGTGATTTCCTTACCGCGCCGCGAACTGCATCAGCAAGGCTAGCTATCAAACAAGAGTAGATCTGACTATGAAAATTTTGTTGGCAGAAGATCAGTCCATGGTGCGCGGTGCATTGGCCGCATTACTGAGCATGGAAAGCGGTTTTGAAATCACCCAAGCAGAAGATGGCGACCGCGCTTGGTTGCTAATGAAACAAAATAGCTACGATATTTTACTCACCGATATTGAAATGCCTGGCCGCTCCGGTCTTGAATTGGCGCAGTGGGTATTGCAACAAAAATTACCCATCAAAACCATTATCATCACCACCTTTGGCCGCTCGGGCTATATCCGCCGCGCAATCGATATGGGTGTCTCTGGTTTTTTATTAAAGGACGCGCCCTCAGAACAGCTTATTCAGGCTATTTATAAAGTCATGGATGGCAAGCGCGTCATCGATGGCGAACTGGCGATGATGGCGCTGGGCGAAAGCGACCCACTCAATGATAAAGAACGTCGCGCCCTGCGTTTGGCGGCTGAAGGTAAAACTACGGCTGAAATTGCAACAGTATTGTGCTTATCAGAAGGCACTGTGCGGAATTATCTCTCAGAGGCGATTGCCAAACTGCATGCTGCTAACCGTGTGGATGCCGCACGCATCGCCCGCCAAAAAGGCTGGATCTGATAAATCTACGCCTAACATGTAACTTTGTGAATTTAATCCCACCTGGTATTCCTGTAGCGCCAAAATGGCTGTTAGAATCCCCCTGCGCTACCAACTCTGGCAGCAACTCAAAACACCAATATCAATCAAACCACAATAGCAATAACACAATCAGTAACCTGGGTGGAAAATCTGGCAACCGTCATAGACCAGCGCACCACCCATTGCTTCAAGACCACGCCATAATCTACAAAAAAACAGGGAAACCTAGCATGCATATTGAAACTATCCGGCAATTGCCGGAGTACGCGGCCCTGACCCGCGCACGCAAAAAAATTATGTGGCCCTTATCGCTCGCCACTATCATCGCCTACTTCGCTCTGATTCTTACTATCGCATTCGATCCCGAATCACTCGGTAATCCGATTGGCGACGGGGTCACCTCAATCGGTATGGTGCTCGGATTGGGCGTCATTATTTTTTGCATGGTGATAACTGGCATTTACGTTTATTACGCCAACCGCGTACTTGAGCCATTAACGCGCGCTATTGTGCAAAAAGCGGGAGCGCAATAATGAAATTTCATGCTCCGCTTGCCGTCTTACTTTCTGCTATGGCGACTTGCGCCTGGGCGCAGGCCACCAGTAGCTCTGCAATAAATGTTACAGCAGTCGCAATGTTTTTAGCCTTTGTACTGGTCACACTCGGTATTACTTACTGGGCTGCAGGTCGCACCAAAACCGCGAGCGATTTTTACGCTGCAGGCGGTGGTATTACCGGCTTTCAAAATGGTTTAGCGATCGCGGGCGACTATATGTCAGCCGCTTCTTTTCTAGGGATTGCTGGATTGGTTTACACATCCGGGTTCGATGGTTTGATTTATGCGATTGGATTTTTAGTCGGCTGGCCCATCGTATTGGTATTGATCGCTGAGCCGCTACGAAATCTGGGTAAATACACCTTTGCCGATGTAGCTTCCTTTCGTTTACAACAAAAACCCATTCGCATACTTGCTGCCAGCGGCTCTTTAGTTACCGTTATATTTTATTTAATCGCCCAAATGGTTGGCGCCGGAAAATTAATTGAATTGCTGTTCGGATTACCTTACGAGTTTGCCGTGATCATTGTCGGCCCATTGATGACGCTCTACGTAACCTTCGGCGGTATGATTGCCACCACTTGGGTGCAATTAATCAAAGCGATTTTATTACTCTCAGGCGCCTCGTTAATGGCATTTTTAGTGATGATGCAATTTGGTTTCAGCTTTGAGAACTTATTCGCGGAAGCCGTTAAAGTGCATTCAAAAGCTAATGCAATCATGGCGCCTGGCACATTGGTAAGCGATCCTATTTCTGCGATTTCTCTCGGTATAGCGCTGATGTTTGGTACCGCAGGTTTGCCGCATATTTTGATGCGTTTCTTCACCGTAAAAGATGCAGTGCAAGCGCGCCGTTCCGTTTTTTATGCGACCGGCTTTATCGGCTACTTCTACATCCTCACGTTCATCATTGGCTTCGGCGCAATCATTCTGTTGCTGAAAAATCCCGCTTATTTCACTGACGGTGCCTTGATTGGTGGTGCCAATATGGCCGCTATCCATTTATCGCAAGCATTGGGTGGCGATATTTTATTAGGGTTCATTTCCGCTGTAGCCTTCGCCACTATTCTCGCGGTGGTGTCGGGTTTAACCCTGGCAGGGTCGAGCGCAATTTCGCATGACCTTTACGCAACACTGGTTTTAAAAGGTGAGCGCGACGAGAAAAAAGAAATTCGTGCATCGCGCATTGCCACTGTGTGTTTAGGGGTAATCGCTGTGTTGCTCGGCATTGTCTTTGAAAAACAAAACGTGGCGTTTATGGTCGGCCTCGCGTTTTGCGTTGCTGCCAGCGCTAACTTCCCGATTCTATTATTAAGTATGTACTGGCGCAAACTCACTACGCGCGGTGCAGTTATCGGCGGTGGTTTGGGGTTATTTACGGCGGTGATATTGGTGGTAATTGGCCCGACAGTTTGGGTCGATGCCTTTGGTTTTGAACAGGCGATTTTCCCTTACAAGTACCCCGCCATTTTCTCGGTGAGCGCTGCGTTTATCGGCATTTGGTTTTTTTCAATTACCGATGAATCGGCGTCTGCCGCAAAAGAACAAGCCGCGTTTGATACGCAATTTGTACGTTCACAAACGGGGATTGGAGCATCTGAAGCTTCGAAACATTAAGACATCATTGTGGGTGCTTCCTGCGTGAAGCACTCACAACTCTGCTTTAACATGTGCATCAATCACACACAATCTGATCTCTACCCTTTAACTTGGCTTCGTAAAGCGCTTTATCTGCACGCGCGATTAAACTTTCCAAGGTATCATCATCCCTGCGTGAGGTTGCACCACCCGATGCCGTCAACTTTCCTACCGGATGAAAAAAACCACCGTTAATAGCATGGCGCAATCGATTCGCTACCCTAAATGCATCACGCTCTGCAATGCCGATAACCAACACTAAAAACTCTTCACCACCCCAGCGAATTAAATGGCCATCGCTGCGTAGCGCACCGCTTACACGCGCTGCGAATTCATGTAACACGCTATCGCCGATCAAATGACCGTGGGTATCGTTGATCAGTTTGAAATAATCTATGTCTAACATGATGATGCTGCCATGGGTTTCGCTGCGCATAAAATCATCGAGCAATTGCTGTCCACCCCATCGATTGTATTGCCCTGTTAACGCATCGCGCTCTGCCAAATTATGCATATGGGAATTGTCATTTTGTAAGCGCTCAAGCTGTAAGCGTGCCCTATGCTGAAATGGCAACAACACCAACAAGAGTAAAATCGCCAAACCATAACTCATAAACATTTCCTGGCCGCGCGGTGCCCATAACTCTTCTTTGTGAGTCAACAAATAACTCAAGATTGGCACTGCATTTAAAACCCAGGCTGCGATCATGATCGGAAATGCGCGCCGCGGCGGCAGCATGACCATTACCAACACAATCAAAATAATGAGGAAAGATGAAATCGGCGGGAAAATATCAATAAGTAATATATCGGGAGCTTGAGCGGCGTGCAGGCTGTAATACCAAGCCGGCAATGAAAGCGCGGCAATGGCTACGCCAAAAGCACAATAGACTACGCGCAAAATATTTTTTGGTCGACGCCTGAGCCAAATCGCAAGAGCGAGATTCGCCAAGGCCACTGAGGGTGGAATCACCAAATCCATCAACTCTGGTTCTGGTTCCAGATAATGCAAAACACTAGCTGCGATGCCAATGAATGCAGTGAGCGCAAGCAATGCTAGCACTCCGCGATAAAAAGCACGCTCATCAATAGATTGGTTCTGCATTCTTTACCTGTTAAACCATCGCCCGGGAAGTATGCCCATTGCGTAGCGCTCGGCACTCGTAATCTGAAACTGAGCATCTTAAAGCCTAAAGGTAAAATGACAAGTGATGATGCAAGAATAATCAGACAGTTCCCTGTCCGATTCGATATTCAATTTCTTCAGCGGAAGACTACCAATATGATTAAAGTCCGCAAGGCGATGGCAGTGCAGGATTTTGCTCTTGCACGTTATCAACATAAGTCACTTTCTTCCCACGTAACTCTGCAATCTGCGCTTCCACATCGGCGGGCGTTATAGCAACACCTTCCTGGAAAAACACCCAATCAATATCTTCCTGATACTCACGCATTTCCGGTGAATCAACTGGCCCCAAGGAACCATCTGCGCCTTTGGGCATAAACCACAAATTAAAGTTGATCGACATAAAATCTTCCGGATACACAGCACTGGTGTGCTCAGAGAATAATTTTCCATCGACGTAATAAGTCACTTTGTTATCGGCAACCGTTAGCACCAAGGTACGCCAACCGGCGTAACTGCCCTCTTGTCGAGTGAACTCATTCACTTTCGTCCAGGGTTCCAACTGGAAAGTATCCCAACTGGTTGTCCACATCGCTGGCTTGGCATTTTCGCCCCAGCCACCATTGGGCAAGTATTCAAAATCGGTTTCGCTGTAATTTTTATCCATAGGCGCTTTAAGCGGGCTGATGGCATACATGGTTTGGATTACTTCGTCGCCATCAGGCCCGTAACTCGGCTCATCGCGGAAAAAAACGCGTGCAGCATAAGTACCTTCACGATATTTACGTGCATGGCAAAATTGCGTGTGCCGGGTTTTTTCGCCAGTGCCATTGGTAACAGAACTCATGCGTACAGCGCCCGCTTCTGTTTCGGGAATATCAGAATGGAAAGACAGGCCTTCCCCCGACCAGATGGCGCCCTTGATCCCCGGGTGACCGGTTTCCGTTCTGACCTTCCAGCCATTGTTATTAAATGCAGCCATATCGGAATAATTAAAATCATCAAAAAATACGGCTGCCGTTTCAGGAGCAGCTGATGACGATGATTGCGCTATTAATGACGCTTGCGCTGCCGAAGAAGTTTGTTGCACTGACGAATCCGTTTTGGAACCGCAACCGATAAATGCAATTGAGGCAGAGAGAATACTGGCGAGAAAAAGTCGTTGATGGCCCATGTTGTTATCCTTTGTAGTTGATTAACATTGCCAATCTCTCGCACCACAGACAACGTTGTCAAACGAATTGCGATTGATAACAGGTAACTTAACGAGGTTTTACATAAGTTGATTTAAACTGAAAATGTCAATTGCACTTTAAGCTAACAGAAAGCATGCAAGAAATATTTTATTCTTTATTTTCGAGGTGATGCCAAATTCGCAAAATGCACAAGGAATCGGGTTGCACAGCGTAGCGCACAAGGTAATTGCCGAATACAAAATCTTTAACGGAGCCAGCAACCGGAGCTTGGGTTACATTGATGCCGATCATAGGGAAGTTTCGTAAATGCTCAATACGTTGCAGTAATTGCTGCGCAATGCGAGTGGCGGCTTGTGGGTTATGCTCCGCGATAAAATCGCGCAAACGCACCAAATCTTCCAGTGCTTCGGCGGAATAGATCAACGTCATCTACTTATCCTTGATTATTTGCTATTGTTCCACTTTTGTTATTGATTAAATTGTTTATTGACCAACTTGTGGAGGTGATTGTTCATCCTCCCTGCCCCAGCTTTCCAGCCAGGCATGTACTGCCTCGCCCGAAACGACCTGCCCCTTAGCCACCGAGTCCATTGCCGTCAGGGTTTCTTGCCAGCGTGTTTTTTCCTGCGCTTGTCGCTCGATATATTCTTTGAGCGCTTGATTGATTAGCCAACTTTTACTGCGTTCCTGACTGGCAGCCATGGCTTCCAGCCCCTGCTCTACCTCGGGTTGTAATCTTACCGATGTGATGCTCATATCTACCCCCCCTGCAATATTATCGATTACGTTGTATTACATTGTAGTCATATCGAAATCGGACAGATACCTTTTTTACCCAACTTCCAGCTCCCCTTTAAAAATCTGGCGACGACTCAACAAAGACATCCTCACCCGATACAGGATGAGCAAACCGTAAATCCGTCGCATGGAGTAACAAGCGAACAGTCGCCTTGGCAAATTTTCCGCCGTAAAACTCGCAACCCAAAATCGGATGCCCTATTGCCTGCAAGTGCAAGCGCAGTTGATGGGAGCGGCCGGTGATGGGATGCAGGAAAACCCGCGTGGTGCGCGCCTGTTCATCACGCCCGATTACCCTGTATTCCGTAAACGAAGGCTTGCCGCTTTCCTGGCAGATCTTGTATCTGGGTCCGTCATCCGATGCGATAGGTAAATCGATAACACCTTCATCCTGTGCCATCAATCCTGCAACGACTGCCGTGTAGTGCTTGCTGACCGTACGCGCTTGAAATTGTTTGCTGATATGGGAGAGCGCCGGTTTGTTGCGCGGGATGACCATTACGCCGGAAGTATCAAAATCCAG
>DQHS01000202.1 GCA_003524365.1 Cellvibrio sp.
AATCCGTTCGACCATTCACTGTCGATACTATAAGTACAGGCTGCCATTGTGGCGGGTGAAAAAAGGGTGATGAGCGCGCCTATTCCCAAGGTGGCACTCAGGCATTTCAAATTAAATGGGTTTGTGTTTGGCGATCTTCTATTTTTCATTATGGTTTCCTTATCGAACATTAAGGGAATGCTTAAGTATTGTTGCGACAAAAAAGCCCGGCGTTACACCGGGCTGAAACAAGGGTAACTATGACTGTAGGGGACTTACGCAAACAGTAGTGGCACAGTTAAGCCACTACTGCGTTTTTTCGCTGAGTAACCCAGCGGAAATTTTTTATTACAACTACTTTTTCAATCGTAACTATTTTTTCAGTTCTAACTATTTTTTCAGTCGCAACAGGCCCAATTTATAAGGAATGGTGTTGTACTGCCCGTCAGGGCTAGGACCTGCTTCACCTTGATAAAGGAACTCTAAATTACAAGGATCAACAGTTAGGCGCTCGTCATAACCTGAACGAACCAACTCACCATGGCTAATACCGTTAGCCCATTTACCGGTTGGCCATTCCACGTTGCGATTGCCTGCAAATGGGTTCGCATCGGTATCAGCAAGCGCTGTCCATGGGCCATCCAAACTCGTTGATGTCCATGAGCGGAACATGCGTGGACCACTTGGCCATGCTTCAACCATCAATAAATATTTATTTTGACCATCGAGTTTGTACACATTAGGTGCTTCAAATAAATATTGGTTGCCATTGCCGCGATGATCTTCCATCACAATCGAATAACCGGAGAAGTTGGGGAAATTGCCAATGGTGGTTTTAGACATGTACAAAACGCCATCGTCACGTGAGAAATACAAGTAACAATGAGTAGCGTTACAAATCACCCAGAAATCCAACGAATTTGCAGGTTCGCCTTGTAACAATTTCTTTTTAGCGGACCAGTTAGGTCTACTAATATCATCAGTAGTCGAGTAAGCACCACCCCACTGAGTGATCAAATACCACTTGTTATGCGGACGGAAGAAAAACACTTGTGGTGCAACACTATTACCTACGGTGGTACCGTTCATGGAAATATGTGGCGCTGCCTGAGCGTTATTCCAATCGGTGAAGCTGGTGTACATCGATTTGTAGGAAGTATCGTAGTAGGTCGCGTACACATGGTAAGTGCCGTTATATTTCACAACCGATGGATCTTTAATGGATTTCCAATTGGAATTTTTAGGGCTAATCAACGGACCGGTAGAAGTCCATTGTAATGGCGCTTTCAACTCACAGGTTTGTGACGGTGCGCTTGAAGAAGAACTGCTGGACGAACTGGCAGCAGGTCTTTGACCACCGATTGAAAAATCATCGGCGTAATAGCTCATCGTTGCATCAGTAGCTTCGATAATAAAATGCTGGAATGCTGTTGAACCTGACTGGGTGTAATAACCCTGCAGCAAACGCCACTCGGTAGACGATGCAGTAACCGTCGCAACATGTGTGTATTCGTTATAGGTGGAGGTATCCGCATCCTCTTGTCGTTTAGCAGTCAATTGGACAACACTGTCCGGCGTGCCGGGTGCAAGTTTTACCCATAGAGCAACATCGTATTGGCTACCGTTAACGAGCGAACCAACGTTGAATGTCAAACCATTCCAGCTGCCGGTACGCCCGGTAATTAATGCGCTGGCAGAACCACTGCGCTTATCGACAGTTGAACGAGCAACAGTACCTGCTGTTGTCGACCAGTTAGTCAACGCATTTTCTACACCACCATTTTGCGCAAAATTATTTGCCGGAACAGTGTAGCCAGCAGACGATGATGAACGACTACTAGCAATAACAGGTTGCGAGCTTGGCGCCACACTCGAACGAGGGACTGAACTGGGGGCCACGCTTGATGGCGCAGCACTGGAGCGCGGTGCAGAACTCACGGGTGAAGTACCACCGCAGGCAGCTCCGTTCACGGTTGGCCGCTCAGCAGCACCGCCATTTTTTGTACCTTGAAAACCAAATGATACTGACTGGCCTACGGCAATATTGCCGTTCCAGGATATATTGGTTGCGGCATAAGGATTGGAACCGGAAAAATTCGCGTTCCAGGTACCATTGATCCGATTGGTAGAATATTGCCAATTCACATTCCAACCATTGATGGGAGCAGCGGTATCATTTTTGATGGTGATGGTGGCAACAAAGCCATCTGACCATTCATTATCAATCGAGTAAGTACACGCAGCAAATGCCGAGTGTGACAAAACCGCCAAGGCGGCACCAGCACCAACCAGGCCACAAGTACGTTTAAGCACCTGAGCGAGAATGTTGGGAGAATTTTTATAATTAAACATTTTGATAATCTCCGTTATAAAGTGATTCATATTTATTTTTTTGAATCGTGGCAGCTCACTAAATAAATTTAGAGCGCTCACGAAAAAAATGGGTTGTGTTTGACCAACTGTGTGATTCATAAAAATCCTTTTTTATGAATCACAATAAAACCGACTTACTTGGTGATGTGTTACTTGTTGATATAGTTGTTAAGCAACCAGGTCATTGCAGGACGCGGCGTGCCGTTGTCCGACATTAATCCAGAACCTTCAATCCAGGTTCTGCCATTTACATAGCCCCAGATGGTGATGCCTTTAACATGAGGATGGTCCCAGAACACAGGGAAATGCGCCTGGAAATTCTGCAGTTGAACTTGATCATTGGTATCGCCGATATCGTATTCAGAAATGTAAATGGGCTTGCCCACTTGATTCCAAATATTATCGATAGCAGTTTTAACTTGTGCTGCGGTCAAACCCTTCAACTCGTGAGCTTGCAGGCCTACTGCATCAATATAATTCCCTTGTGCTTTTGCGAGCGCAATAAACTCATTGTGCTGCCAACGAATATTGTTGTAGTCGTTCAGAATCAAGATTGAATTAGGGCAATACTGGCGCGCCAATTGGAATACACGTTGAATCCAGTTGTTGCCGAACGCCTTCTGCGCATAAGCTGCTGGTTGGTGACCGACTACCGCTTCGTTAACTACGTCGATCATTGCAGTATCCGGGTAGCGTGCGCAGTAATCGCGAATCCACTCTTCAATTTCTGCAGCGGTCTCTGTAGCGCTCAGGTTATTGATCCACGAAGGTGATTGCGCACCCCACACAAATGTATGCGCTTTTACCGGAATATTATTCGCACGGGCATATGCATAGATGCGATCAACGGGTGCCCAGTTATAAACGTCGCGAGTGCCTTCAACTGAACCCCATTTACCTTCATTTTCTCCGGTAATTTGATTCCAGTAACGATTGAAATCTGATCTCACTGCGCCGCTAGTAGTAATGTTACCAATGAATTTTTTGGCAGCTGGGGCACTACTTGAAGCTTGTGATGATGAACTACTGGAAGCAGGTGCTTGGCCACCGATAGAAAAATCATCGGCGTAGTAACTTATCGTTGCGTCAGTCGCTTCGATGATGAAATGTTGGAATGCAGTTGAACCTGACTGGGTGTAATAACCTTGCAGTAAACGCCATTCAGTAGAAGATGCAGTCGCAGTCGCAACTTGTGTGTATTCGTTGTAGGTAGATGTATCGCTATCTTCCTGGCGTTTAGCTGTGAGCTGGACAACACTATCCGGTGTGCCGGGTGCAAGTTTTACCCATACAGCAACGTCGTATTGGCTACCGTTAACGAGCGAACCAGTGCTGAATGTCAAACCGTTCCAGCTTCCTGTGCGCCCGGTAATTAATGCGCTGGCAGAACCGCTGCGTCTGTCCTGAGTTGAACGAGCAACAGTACCAGCCGTGGTCGACCAATTAGTCAAACCATTTTCTACTCCACCATTTTGCGCAAAATTATTTGCCGGAACATTGTAGCCGCTTGATGAAGATGAGCGGCTGCTAACCACAATTGGCTGCGAACTGGAGCGAGGAACTGAGCTGGGTGCCACGCTTGAGCGCGGCACAGAACTCGGGGCAGCACTAGAACGTGGCGCAGAACTCACTGGCGTTGTAGTACCACCGCAAGCAGCTCCATTCACAGCAGGGCGCTCAGCGGCCCCGCCATTTTTTGTACCTTGAAAACCGAATGACACTGATTGCCCTACGGCAATGCTGCCGTTCCAGGATATGTTAGAGGCAGAGTAGGGATTTGAACCGGAAAAATTCGCATTCCATGTGCCATTGAGGCGATTGGTGGAATATTGCCAATTCACATTCCATCCATTGATAGGAGCTCCTGTATCATTTTTGATAGTGATCTTGGCAACAAATCCATCCGGCCATTCATTGTCGATTGTGTAGGTACACGCAGCGAACGCTGAGTGCGACAACACTGCCAGAGTGGCGCCGACACCAACCAAGCTGCAAGTACGTTTAAATACCTGAGCGAGGGGGTTGGCAGAGTATTTTATTTTTTGCATTTTTAATCTCCGTTAACAAGTAGTGATGGAATGACAGTAAGTTTTCTTTGATTTGGAAATAATTCCCGGCAAATAAACTCTCTATCGGGGTACAGCGAAACATTAAAAAATCTACATCCGGTTGTAGGGCGCTGGTTTGAAGCGAACTGCGTTGGTGGTGAGACTAAAGAAATCGAGGGGTAAAAATTTGCAGTTTTGAAAGGTTTTTTATAAAACTGTAGAAAGTTGAAGAGTTGATGTAATTATTTCGATGCAAATTTAATTAATAACTTGCAAAATGAGAACTAATTCGTCCCATCGAAAACAATTATTGGTGCGCGGCAAGGCTGCACAAAAAGGATCTTTGAGAGGACTGATTAGATAGGGAAAATAAGGTGACGAATTATCATCGCCTCATTTTATTTGAAATTATTTTTGTATCATTCGGAATCTTTTACCGGATACAAAACCTTAAAGGTTTTTGGCACGCACCCGTATTCAGTTTTAAATAATTTATTAAAGTAAGACACATTGTTATAACCAACAGAGTAAGCAATTTCAGATACGTTTGCCTCTTCATTTTCCGAGAGCAATCGCGCCGCTTCCGTTAGGCGCAACTTATTCAAATAGGTACTAAAAGTGAGGCCCAATTCCTCTTTTAGTATGTCGTTAATTTTCGTTCGATTAACCCCAAGTGCTGCAGCAGCCATCTCCAAACTCAACTCGGGATTGGCATATTCAGTTGCCATAAAGCGCAAGACCGCACTTTTCTCTTTATCTTTTTGTGGTTCAATCGATAATTTTTTATAGGCCATTAAGGGCTGATCTTGTTTCACCTTTTCTCTAATGTCGATCGTTAATACACTTACGTAGCGACGAAATAACCACACACAAAAAACAATCCATAAACCAAAACTCAGCCCTGCTGAAACATAAATGTAACGCGGCTCATTCCCCAGCAATTTCACATCCGTTAATTTCACATGGGATGGAGTATTAAGCGGGCTCTGCAATGAATTTACCCAGGCGAAGCCCATCGTTTTATCGAGGCGATAACCAGTATCGCTGAAATCATAACCGTAGCGACCCAACCACCAGTGGGGCGTATCCAATTCATCCAGATCTATGGTGACTGTGGCCCAATTGGCATCGCAAGTAAAAGCCGTTGAGGAAACACGACGACTACTCGCGTTGGCCAAATCGGTGACCTTGTCGTCAAAACTAAACAGCACCAACAGCAATACGTTTTTAGGATCACACTGCACCTTGAAAGAAATGCTGCTGTACTTGGTGAGATCAACTTGTCTGTGCGGCTGGACCGCATCGATAAACGCCAGCGTGTAGTGCGCATAGGGAAATAGCTGCTCAGAATCGAGAAAAAAATCGTACTCAACAGTGCCCACATCATTTTTTACCGAGAGCTGTGTTTTCCCTATAGGTGATGGCGGCTCAGTTGCGGCAGCCCACAACAGATCTGCATCGCGCCCAGGAAACAGGGAGGCGTTTAATTTGGACTTCATAACCCCTACGTAGACCACTAGTGCAGAGAGCACCAGGATCGCGAGAAATGCAGCAAGGGCGTTCCGGTAAAACGTCAGCATTATTGAAATAACCATTCAGGTTTAAACGAATAACCCATCAGTATGAAAGACTTACACCTATTTAGAGTTATGCAACTTTACCATTTGCTAACGCAACCATTTAATGACCTCGCGGGTCACAGCACATCATTAGCAGGTATGGAGTAGAACTGTCATAGGGGGAGATAACACACCAATACAAAACCGATTTTTATGCCGAGCAGATACCAGAAGCCCTAAACCTTAGTGGTCCAGACAAACACCTACTACTCAATGGGGAATTCCGTACTACACCAACTGATATCGACTAATTATTATGAGTTCTTTGATTGGTGAAGAAAGCCTTATTAATGATTGCGCTTACATAATGTCATACAATCAGATCTATTGGCAATGGAGTAACTTACACTTACTTACATTAATACCCAAAATGTGAAATGAGACGCTATTAACAGGCAGGGCTCACTGATCCCGGAATTGACATGCTGACTGGTATTGACAGCCATTTATTTTTATTGGCAAAATTATTTTCACATAAAAATAAAGCTTATCTATGACCTGAGTTGGGCGAACGCGCCTTTCAAACTAATCACTGTGCTTGCGACAGCACCTTCTCTACATCTACTCCAAACACCATTACCCCCAGCGGCTCAAACTTTTTTTCAGTGTAGAGTGGAACACTTAGATGCAACTGAAAGCGCTTGGTCGATTCATCGTAATTAATTTCACCAAAATGTATGGTGTTAGCGGGCCTGGAAAACACTTCAGTAAATTTCTCTTCGTCGCCTTGCCAATAATCTGATGTCATATCGCTAATCGCCACGTTTAATCCGCGCGCATCAGTAACAATAATTTCTGTAATTACATCCTGCGATTGTTTTTTTATTTCACGCAGCCGTGCTGACATTTCCTGATCAACCAAATCGATTGGATAAGAAAAATCATTATGTAAAAATGCCTGTATCCATTTTTTATCGCGCTCGGCAATTTCTTGTTCAGTGAAACTGCGCGACTTGATATTACGCTCCTTCAATAGCGCTTCCAATTTCGGCAATTGCTTCCAACGCTCAATTTTGCGCATAAGCAGTTCTTTAATTTGTTGCTGTTCGTATTCAGACACAACGAAACGCGCTGTTGAACACCCAATAATCTGCTGATTGAAACTCAATAGAAAATCCGGATTCTGGGTCAGGAACTGCTCATTAAAATACACACCCAAAGGTACGTAACGAAAAAAACGCGCTTGAAAATGGTTGGCATCCATTTTTAACTCATGAGCAGCTTGCACAAAATGCTCGCGATCAGCCAATACCACGTCAATGCGTTTACTTTTTAATAGCTTGATTAATTGCGGCAGATTATTTGCGCTCATCTCCACCCTGTAACCTGCCTCGCCCAACCAGGTTTCCTGCTGGCTCCCCAAAATTGAACCTAGCTTATAACCCTCACGCCAGGATTCAGGGGCAACAGTATCCGGCCGCCAAAACCAGTACCAATTTTCCAATACCAAAGGGGATGATAACACCGCGTAAGGATCTATCTGGCGCATCGGAACCGCAGTAAAAAAACCATCGATACGATTGCTTTTTACATCTTGGTAGGCACGTCGCCACGGCATTATCTGCACATTAAAATCACGCCCCATTTGCTTAAAAATACATTGCAGATGCGGCAATAAATTTTGTGGGTTGCCAGAAGGTAAGTCAGAAGTGAAGGCCGATGAAATATTGGTTGCCAGATTGACAGTATGATTCTCTACTGCGGAACCCCTACCTACCTCACCCAAGGCTTGAGACAATGTATTGCAACCGATAAATACCAGAGTCAGCAAAATCCAACGCATACAGACGCTCCTTAACTTGCCATTGACGTGAGGGATAAACAGTCGTACCGGAAATAGGAAAGTATAGGCCTAAAAAATACTTCTGCCTGCAGTTAGAGGATTAACAAAGGGTTAGGCAATACTAACGAAAGCCACAACCCGATAACCGTTGCAGAAACTCAGGCGATAGCGCCACTTCAGTAGCCTCAGCCAACCGCTCGATGGATAGTTCACGCTGCCGATTAATATCCAAGGCCTGTGCATTTTCCAACCCACCCCAGCTTAACAGCTGCGCCAATGACTCAGGCTGATCAAACACGCCATGAATATAGGTTCCTAAAATGAGTCCATCACTACTCATTGCCCCTTCTGGCTCCAAACCCTGATCACCCTGCAAATAACACGCAGGGAAATTCAGTGCATCACCGCTGCTAATACCGCAATGAATTTCATAGCCGGCAACTGCACTACTTTTATTCCACAAAAAACCGGTGCGCTGCTGCAGGACTTTGCGTGACTCCAATATCGTCTGCAACGAAAACAAACCGAGCCCCATCGAGCTGCCCGGCGCAGACTCCAAACCTTGCGGGTCATGAATCACTGTGCCGAGCATTTGAAAACCACCGCAGATACCGATTAATTTTCCGCCGTAGCGCAGATGTTGTTGAATCTGTTTGTCCCAGCCCTGCTCGCGCAAAAACTGTAGGTCCGCGCGGGTATTTTTACTGCCAGGAATAATTAATACATCGCATGGCGGAATGGCCTGATTAGGGCCGACCCACTGAAAATTAATTTGTGGATGCAAACGCAGCGGATCAAAATCCGTATGATTGGAAATGCGCGCTAGCGCAAGCACTGCTACGCGCAAGGATGCGTTCATCTTTTGCGCGTCTTGGGTGAGTGCATCTTCCGCATCCAGATACAAACCCTGCAGGTAGGGGATCACCCCTAGCACTGGCTTACCGGTTTTTTGCTCCAGCCAATCCAACCCCGACTGCAGCAAACTCATATCGCCACGGAAACGATTGATCACAAAACCGATGACCCGTTCGCGCTCGGATTCACTCAATAATTCCAATGTACCGACCAAATGCGCAAACACACCACCGCGATCAATATCGGCAATTAAAATCACTGGGCAATCCACCGCCTCGGCAAAACCCATATTAGCAATATCGCGGTCGCGCAAATTAATTTCAGCGGGGCTGCCTGCGCCTTCTACCAAAATAACATCGTATTGCTGTTGTAGGCGTGCGTAGGAATCCAGCACATAGGCCATCGCCTCGGTTTTGTAATCGTGATACACCGCAGCATCCATATCAGTGATCGCGTNNGCTTGTAAAGCTTGCGCGCGGCCAATCTCACCACCATCGACGGTGACAGCGGAATTGAGAGCCATATTTTGCGGTTTAAAAGGTACAACAGATATACCGCGATTTTTTAAAATTCTGCAGAGCGCAGCAACCAACGTGGTTTTACCAGCATCGGAGGTGGTGCCCTGAATCATTAAGGTTTTAGCGCCCTGCACCATAAAGGTTTTACCTACCACTCAATCCCCTTTTGCGCTTTTACACCTGCATTAAACGCATGTTTAATAGATTTAACCTCGCTGAAGGTATCGGCTAAATCTTCCAGATATTTTTTTGCACCGCGGCCGGTGATAATGACATTTTGATTGCGCGGGCGATTTTGAATGGCTGCCACTACTTTATCTTTATCGAGATATTTGTAATTGAGCATGTAGGTTAATTCGTCGAGCAACACCAGATGAATATCCGGATCGCTGAATACATGTTCACATTCGGCCCAGACTTTTTCAGCGGCTTCTTTATCCTGCTCGGCACTTTGGGTTTCCCAAGTGAACCCCGTACCCATCACAAAATATTCNNCCAAAACCCGACGAGCTTTTCCCTTTGCCGTCACCCGTTAATACAATCACCACACCGCGCTCTTCATCGGCGCGTGCAATCGCTGCATCCACAATTTCTTTGCGCTGTTGCATGCGCTCCTGATGGCGTTTGGCTTTTTCATCGATCTGGCTATTGTCGTCGGTCATGGCAATTCTCTTTGATCAATTAAGAAATGGTGGGTATCGCTTAGGCTCCACCCACCCTAGAGGTTTACTTAAAAACGATAGGTGATGCTGGCTTCGTAGTTGCGTTCGGGTTGTGGATAATAATATTTTGCCGCTTGCCAGGATGAATAACCCTGAAGACCGGAATAGCGTTCATTGGTGATATTTTTTATGCGCCCGGAAATTTCCAATTGTTTAATCTGCCAGATCACATTCACATTAAACAACTGCGTCGGCTCCACTTTGGCATAAATGTTGTTTTCATCACCCGAGAGATAGCGCGACCCCATATAAGTCGTATCCAAAACAACAGTCAACACGTCCAGCGGCCTAAATACCATACCAAGATTCACCGTATGCTCACTTACATAAGGAACATCTTTCCCCTTGAAAGCACCCGAGGTGACTTCTGCATCGGTATAGGTGTAATTAGCGGTTAAGGAAATTTCGTTGCTGAGTGTTAAGCCGCCATCAAATTGAAAGCCTTGACGCTCGGTATCGGGCAAATTGATGTTGGCATAAGCAATAGCATCAAATGTAATTTCATCGTTCAGTACCATGTGATAAAAACTGTATGACGAATAGGCACGGTCAGTCGCCCAAGCTGCACCCACCTCATAAGATTCACTAGTTTGTACTTCCAGGAAATCTACGCCAGGCAATACCAAACCGTTTTCATTGGCATTGGCAAAACGAAAACCATCCGCGTAGCGACCAAATAACCGCCAATTATTATCTAACTGGTAATTTAATCCGAGCTCACCAAGACTTAGGTCATCCTCGTGATAAGTGTTGGTGGCATGGTTGGTATCTTCAACCGAAGAAGTGCGCACACCGGTAGTAACGCTCAACGCTTGTGTCAGCGGATAAACAATTTGTGCATAGAATGCATCAATAGCTTGTTCAATATCGGTGCCCCAATCGCGCACTGTATATTCCGCATCTGTCTGATCGTAACCAAATGTGACTATCGCATCACCTTTGCGCGTGGGTATGGTACCCACAATTCGCGGAGTGAGATTATCCACCTGCATATTGCCCAAAGTCGGCGAACCAGCACCATAATAGAATTCGGTATCTTCATCGCGGCTAGCAAATTCTGCTAGCAATTGCCAATGTTCACCCAGATCAATACCACCGCCAATGCGCGCCAAATCTGTATATTGATTAGCATAATTATTAGGTGATGAGGCCGCGCGTGGGTCGAATAGATAATCGTCTTCCAACAATTCTCCTGCGAGATTTAACTCATCATCAATCGTTTGTCCTTCAACAAACACAAACCCTTTTGCGAAATCGTAACGCAGATTACCCAACACATTTTCATAGGCCGACTGGTTGTTATCGCGATAGTTATCGGCATTGCGCTTTTGCGCGGACAAGCTGTAGCTCAAGCCATTTTCGAAACCTTGACGCACGCTTGCCGTGTAATCCTCAAGATTATCGGTACCGCTTGTTGCACTGATTGAACCATCAACTTCGCCAGCAACTGCACAATGCGTGATGATATTAATTACACCACCGACAGCTTGATCACCGTAAAGCACACCTGCACTACCCTGCACAATTTCAATGCGCTCTACATCTTTCAATGAAACCGTATTTAACGCGGGTGCAGCGAGGGATGGGTTATTTAATTTGCGTCCATCGACCAATACCAACACATTATTAGCGCCAGACAATCCGCGCATTGATGCAGTGACATTGCGTGCACCACTGCCATCGGAATCAGTTAATTGGATACCCGCCTGGGTGCGCAACACTTCGGATAATAATTTCGCACCACCTACACGAATATCTTCGGCGCTGATGACTTTAATTTGCGTGGCAACCGGCATCTGCGCGGTCTCACTACGTGTTGCGCTTACATAAACAGTTTCGAATTTTTTCTCTGCCGCGAATGCAGCAGGAACAAAAACAGCAAGTATTGCAGCACTGAGGCCGCTTAATAAAAAGGGGGTTGCCTGGATGGCTGCGTGGACAGTTGATTTTCTAGACATGAGATTCCTCAATCCTAATGGGATGAGGGAGGGAAAGCGGAAAAGAGGTATGAGCCTAGCCCAAAACACACATAGATTTCCACCGATGCTGCCCTCCGCGACATCGTGAACAAAAGGAGCAAATGCTCCGGGCTTGAGGCTGGTATCGGACTCATCGGCATTGTTAACAACAATAGCGATTCACCGTTGCGGGGGCAGTGTCGGGATTGCATCGCGCTGATCAGATACAGGCGTTGCGCACCGACTTCCCATTGAATCTGATCCTGGCGCTTACGCACCCATCAGACACCTCGGGCGCGCAACTTACGGGGTTACTTAAGGTGAGTCAAGCTCCAATAAGCTTTATCAGGCCCTCTCTATTCCAACTCGGGCGGATTAATAATGGAAGCATTTTTCAGGATAAATGGCACAAGGATTAACGTCGAAATGCTTTACAGTACACAAAGATATCGCTTGCCTATCTTCCCCCAAAGCCCCAGCGCACCAAGCCATAGCACAAGTTGGCCTTTTTTTTGCTAACAGTGTTCTCAGCAATCTTTTTCATGCACCATAAACCAAAAAGGCTGCTTTTGCGTTCTTCCCTGGTCCAGGTTATTTCCCAGCAAAATCGGGAGACAACCAAAACCCACTGGGACGTACATTTCAAATCTAAAGTTTAGGAGAACTTTATAATGTCAAACTTTCTCACCAAATCACTGCTTGCGTTAACTGCATGCTCTGCACTTTTGTCTTCAGTTGCTTTTGCTGTACCAATCACTGATGTTCAAGAATATTCAAATAATACTGCTGGTGAATATTTCGTTGATATCGACGCAAACAAATACAACTCACCTTACTACAGATGGCAAGATGAAGACTGGGGATGGACTCACAACGCTATCGCCGGTACTTTCAATTCTATCCAACTTGATATTTCTGCTTTCGATGTTGACTATTTCACCCCTAGTTCCGGTGAAATTGACATGATTTATGTTTTCGACGGTAGTGATTGGCTGAGCCTTGGCGCTTTGGCTGGTGCAACTGATATATGGGCCTTTAGTACTTTTGACCTGACTTCATACAGCTGGGCTCAAGCTCAAGTAAATGCTGGTTTGCAAGTTAAAATGGACATTGACGTGCTTACACAAGGCTGGGCAGTTACTCTCGGCAAAGCAACGCTGACTGTTGATGGCGGCAACCAACAATGCGTACCAACTCCAGGCGTTCCTTGCACTGCAGTTTCTGAGCCTACCTCTCTCGGCCTACTCGGTTTGGCTCTTGCCAGTCTTGGTCTTGGCATGAGACGCCGTAAAGCTAAAATTGCTGCATAATTAGTAATTTAGCTTTACCGCACGAGAAAAGCCCCATTCACAAGATGGGGCNNAACAATCCTCAACGCAATAGCCAACGCAGCATAGGGCTTGCAATCGATTTGTTGCCGACCGCAACTGTTATAGTATAACATCCCATATATTCTTGAACACTGACCTGGTTCTGGTCGGTAAACCCCGTTTTTTTGATCAGATTTATGGAGAGAGAAATGAAGAAGTCTTTGTTGTGCCTGGCGATAATCGCCGCAAGCCATTCGGCGCTTGCGCAAGTGCAGGGTGTAGTGCGCGACCCGGCAGGTATGTCGATTGCGGGCGCAACGATTGAGGTGGTGGGCACAAAAATTCGCACCATCGCCAATGAACGCGGCGAATTTCAGCTGCCGCAGGTAAAAGAAAAACACGTTGAACTGCATGTGCGTGCTCCTGATTACACCCACAAAACCCTGCATGTACATGAGGGCGATGGCCCGGTGGAGCTGGTTCTCACCAGCACGACGCTGGAAATCGTGAATGTGGTCGGGCTGCCGTGGCACGCCTCTAATATGGAATCAGCCCAGCCAGTGAATGTGCTCAGCGGCGATACCCTGCGCGACCGCCAGGCATCTACTCTGGGTGAAACCTTAAAAAATGAAGTGGGTGTGCACTCCAGTTATTACGGTCCGGTAGCCAGCAGCCCGATTATTCGCGGCCTTGAAGGCCCGCGGGTACTGATTACCCAGAATGGCCTGGACGCGGGCGATGCCTCGCGCGTTGGCCCCGACCATGCAGTATCTACAGAGGCCTCTACCGCACGCCAAATCGAAATCCTGCGCGGGCCCGCCACCTTGTTTTACGGCAGTGGTGCAATTGGCGGTGTGGTAAATATTGTTGATGACCGCGTACCGCAGGGCACCGATACCTACGGTGAATGGCGCTTGGAACGCGATTCGGTTGCCAATGACAAACTCGTATCTGCCAGTGGTAANNTTCTGGCGCGAAGCGGACGATTACAAAATCCCCGGCGCCGCCGAAGTGGAAACCCATGAAGAACATGAGGAAGACGGCCACGATGAACACAGTGATCGCCTTGCCAACTCCTCAACCGAAGCAAAGGGATTTAACCTCGGCACCAGTTATATTCTGGACGAAGGTTTTGTCGGCATTTCCTACGGGCACCTCGAACGTCAGTACGGTATTCCCGGCCATGGCCATGGTGAGGAAGATGTCGATGTTTACGCCGACGTAAAACAAGACCGCATGCAATTGTTAAGTGAGCTTTCGCTCGACGACGAATGGTTTAGTGCAATCAATACCCGTTTTGGTTTTACTGATTACGAACACAGCGAAATTGAAAATGGCGTAGTGGGCACAACCTTCAACAACGAAAGCCAGGAAGCGCGCATTGATTTATTTCATCACCCGATTGCCGAGTGGCGCGGTGCGTTGAGTTTGCATTACAAACACTCCGACTTTTCTGCCGTGGGCGAAGAAGCNNTAAGCGTATTTTCAATCGATAACGAATCCACTCCGTTCAGTGCCTCCGCCGGATTAGTGTGGGATTTCACGCCCGGCTACAACATAGGCCTCTCATACACCCACTCTGAACGCGCAGCCTCAGCCGCCGAATTATTTTCATTCGGCCCTCATATTGGTTCCGGTTTGTATGAAGTGGGCGCGCTCTTGCAGGTTGTTGAAGATGAAGACGGTGAATTCCATTTTGATTTGGCGCGCGCCGATGTCGAGCTGGAAACATCTAACAACATCGATCTTTCCCTGCGCAAATTTGAAGGCGATTTTGGTTTTATTTTCAATGCGTTTTACAACAGCATCGACAATTATTATTACCTCGCTGAAACCGGTTTGACTCGTGAAAGTGCACATGATCATGAGAGCGAAAATGAGGAAGAAAGCGGACATGATGACCACGACAGTGAATTGCCGGTATTTGTTTATCAAGCACGCGATGCCGAACTCTACGGTTTTGAGGGCGAAATTGTTTGGCAATTAGCGGCACCCTTCAAGCTCAGCCTCACCAGTGATTATATTCGCGCGCAATTAGTGGACGGCGGCGATTTGCCGCGCATTCCGCCACTGCGCGTTGGTGCGCGAGGTGAATATGAAATGGGTAACTGGCGCGCGGAATTAAGCGCTCAACATTATTTCGAACAGGATCAAACCGCTGCTTTCGAAACCAGCACCGATGGCTACACGCTGGTTGATGCGCAAGTGAGCTACAAGTTGAGTGATGATCTGAAAATTTATCTCAAAGGCCACAATCTCACCGATGAATACGCACGCGTACATGCGTCATTCCTCAAGGATAAAGCACCGCTCCCCGCACGCTCATTTGCGCTGGGTATTAGCGGCAACTTTTAAACACCATCTGTCCTAACGCTCACCAGCAGCCATACCCGCGAACGCGGGTATCCATAACTATTGTTTAAAATTAGTCAAAAGGTAATCAAGAAAATGAAAAACAACTCATTATCCAGTCTGACATTGCTATTTATTGCCGCGCTTCTCAGCGGTTGCGGCGGCAGCGATACAAAAATTGTTGAACGTGAACCCATTCCTATCGAAGACGACCATGACCACGATGATGAGCATGATCACGACGAAGAAGTGAGCTTGGGACGTTTATTAATCTCCACCAAAGATCAAGCAAAAGTCAGTGTTGTCGATATCAAAGAAAAAACCGTGGTGCACGAAGTGACAGTCAGTGAAACACCAAGTGCGCTCTATGCCAGCCCGAATAATCGCTATGGTTTTGTTGTGCAACGCACCGCTGATCGTGTGGATGTTATTGATGGCGGTTTATGGCAAGAAGATCACGGTGACCACGCCGATGACTTTGAAGCAGCCCCCAAACAAATGCTGTTCAGTACCAACAGAGTGCGCCCTACCCATTTGAACGGCACCTCGGATCAATCAGTGATATTTTTTGATGGCAATAGTGCAACTGCTTCACCGGCGAGTGTTGCTGTATTTACCGAAGCAGACATTGCCAACAATGCAGCGGGAACGCTCCTGGAATACACGACACATATGCACGGCGCAGCTCAAGGTCGCGGCGATTATTTAATTTCCACAGTGCGCGATCCAGCCACCACCAGCACCCTGCCCGACCGCGTTGCGGTTTATCGCGCGCACAATGGTTACTTTGCAGATGAAAGTATTTTTAGCGAAACCTGCCCAGGTCTGCACGGCAGTGCGCAAAATGAAACCCAAATCACCTTTGGCTGTACCGATGGTGTGTTGGTAATCACCCAAACCGGTGAAACATTCGCAGCAAGTAAAATCCCCAATCCCGCCAGTTTCACCGGCACTACCCGTATTGGCACGCTTGTTGGCGATCACGCTATAGAAGAGTTTGTTGGCATTGCGGCCGGGCAGTTTTTTGCGGTTAATACCAGCACCAATGTGATTACCGCGATTAACTGGGTCGATACCAGCGTTACTCCAGCCGCTACAGCTCTTGCCTATGATTTTGCGGACGATGGCGAGTTTTTTGTGATTCTGGATAATCAAGGCAAGCTGACTATTTTAGACACCGCCGATTGGAGCGTAATAGACCGCGTGCAGGCCATCACCAGCAATCTTGCCGCCTTACCTACTGGCAGTAAATTTGAACTGGCATTAACCCCTGGTCATCTCGCTTATATGAGCGATCCTATTGCTAATCAGGTTAAACAAATTGATCTGGATGAAGCGGAAGTCACCGATACGATTCAATTGGATTTTGTGCCGAATAAAATCACCTGGTTAGGTATTGCAGAGCCAGCAAGCGGCGAACACGCACACTGATTTACGCCCATAATTATTCAATAATTGCAGGCGTTTTAGACGGCAGCGGCTGGAGTGTGATCACCCGCCGCTGATGTTTTTTCAGCAACGCCAAACCCCATTGGAAGCGTGGAATACTGTTAAACAACTTGTCAAAACTACCATCGCGCTGCGCGATTTTTAAACCCATCTCAATTCGCTTTGCCAAATCAGTATTATTTTTATTCACAAAAAAATACACGTTGTTGGGATAACTCAACATAAGTTCTTGTTCGATCTGCAATTCCAACTCAGGGTAAAAATTCACTTCCGAATGAATTTGATACACGCCACGTGAAAAATAATCAAACCGTTTCGCAGCTAGCATTTTAAACAGCTTTCCATAACCCACCGCTTGTACCAACGGTAACTTGTTGTACTCCATTATTTTTGCATCGGTCCATTGCGAACTCATGCCGCCTTTGAGTTTGCGTAAATCATCGATAGATTGCACGGCAGAAAAAGTAGGCTGTTCATTTTTACGGATTAACAACAGACGATAATTATTTAATTCTTTTAACAGCGATATCCGCACCGGCAGCATCTGCCGCTCAAAATTCGCACTGGTTGGTGACCAGAGTACATCTACTTTTCCCAGCATCAACGCGCTGCGCAAACGTTTGTCTTCAGGGCGATAGGGTAATTGTTTTATCTGTGCCGCTCCCCACTGTGCCTCTGTTTTATGCAGCACCAATTCCAACACGCGATAAAAGTAATAGTCCTCGGTATTAATATCAGCCGTATTAGACTGGCGAATAACAACCGTACTGGCTGTAGATACCGTCGCCCATGCAACTCCAGCGCAGCAAAACAGCAATAATAGTGCGGCCCGCTGAACACACCGGACAATCCGCCTCGACATGAAGAACCTCTGACTTATGAATTTTATGTCTTGGGAGTATAGCAAGCTAATTTGTGTATTCACCAAAACAGGGCATTAGCTATAGACTCCCTGACCCGATTCTTTGCGCGCACGTAATTCAGCCAGCATATCGCGTTCAGCCATATTGGTCGCCCAGAGGGGGCGCAATTGGAAGTGTGGTTGATCAACGATAGTCTTCCAATTGCCGCCCCACTCCAATCCCAGCTCCATTCCCAGTACACCTATCGCTTTGTATTTGGGGGATTCACCAAGATATTTAGTCCCTTCAAAAATACCTATATCAAATGCGATCCCAAAATTGTGATTGGAAAAGCCTCCCTTGGCATTGGTGACTTTATTGCCGGGTGCCGTTCGCCCCTGAGCATACAAGGCATCCTGTTCTTCATAGGTGCGCAAACCGCTGAGGATTTTGATTGTCACGCCATTCGCATTGGCTTTATGCACCAGCGCGCGCGCAAAGGGTTGCACTTCTGGCAGGAGGGTTGCGATGATTTTTTCACTGCGCGCATCGACGGGTTCCAGTGCTCCCACAACAGTTGCCATTTCAGATTTTTTTACTTTACAGATTTTTTGGTAGATCGCACCCCAGGTTTCAGGGCCCGCTTTACCGTCTACACCAATTCCCAACTCCTGTTGTACGGCGGCAATCATTTCATCGATACGCATAGGCTGCTCCTTAACTATCGCAGGATTAACTAACGGATTGTTAATGCATCAAAACCTGTCAGTTATACGTAACTTTCCATGCTCAGGTAAATCCCATTACCTAGCACATAAACGCATAACAAAAAAATCCAATAGCACTGACTTTCAAAAAAAATCTTGATGCGATGAGGCAGGCAAGATTCTGAATATACTGGACTATCGATAGAATGATTTGATTGAGTGTTTAAGCGATAAGGGGAACTACAATTACGGGGGATACGATTGAAAAGGAAAATCTATGAAATCGATCAACCTCACCAGCGCTGAAAACCTGAGCAGTACAACACCAGCAAAAAGTGCGGCCTCACTGGCCAGCGATGAAGCCGAAATCATCGCCACACACTTTTCCAATTATTTAAAACCACAGATTGCCAAATCCGACCCCTTAAAACAGGAGGTCTATAAACTTCGCTATCAAGTTTACTGCGAGGAATTACACTTTGAAGATACTAATCCAGCGCATATTGAGCAGGATGAATTTGATGCGCGTTCGATTCACTGCTTTATTCGCCACATCAGTTCAGGAGCACTTGCCGGAACACTGCGCATGATCGCTACACGCAATAACAGCGAACTCTTGCCAATGGAAAAATTTTGCCCGCAGGCAATTACCGATGAACACCTGCGCCCAAGAAATTTTTTGCCGCACCACATCTGTGAAATATCGCGGCTTGCAGTACCACTCAGTTTTAGAAAACGGCAAGCAGACCAATTTGCAGGCGGCGCCACAGGGGTCATCAACGAGCAAATATTTTCCACTCAGGAATTGCGCTTTTTTCCTTACATCGCCGTTAGCTTGTATTTATCCGCAATTGCCCTGTGCCATAAAAGCAGGATTTACCATGTGTTTGTGATGATGGAACCCAGGCTCGCGCGCAGCCTGAATTTTGTCGGCATTCACTTCACCCAAATTGGTGCTCCTGTGGAATACCACGGCAAACGCGCCGCTTATTATGTGGATATCCGCCAACTGCGCAAAAAAATGAGCATTGGCTATCGCAAATTATTAGCGATGATAGAAAAGGAATTGTTTAGTTAAATATTGCATTGGGTAGGGGCGCTGCTTGCCGCGCCCGGATGAGTGAATCGCGTAGGGGCGCTACTTGCCGCGCCCTAACATTTTCAGGGCGCAGCAAGCGGCGCCCCTACGTATACGAAAAAAATAATGTCCGATACCTGAAAATTAGTTAGCCCGCTGATTTTGCAAAATCACCCTCGGCTCAGCAACCGGCACCAATTTCCCATCGCGCAATTGAATTGCTTGCGACGCGCCCATGGTCGGCCACACTTTTAAATTGTGACCTTTTTTCTGCAGTGCCTGTTGGATCTCAATTGGCATTGCCGCCTCCACAAATAACAGGTTCGGATTCCACTGTTGGTGAATACGCGCTTGTGCCATCGCCTTTTCTACTGGCATTGAATCATTAAGTGAATACAACAGTGTTTGTACGACTTGCGAAATAATAGTCGGCCCACCGGCTGCGCCGAGTGTCATCACCGGTTCACCATTTTTAAATACCAGCGTTGGGCTCATACTGGACAGTGGTCGTTTACGCGCAGCAATTGCATTTGCATCTGACCCGACCAAAACAAACGCATTGGCAGCGCCCACTTGAGCAGAAAAATCATCCATCTGATTATTCAACACCACACCGGTACCCGGAATAACCACCTTGCTACCAAAGCTGGTATTGACCGTAGACGTAATTGCCACCCAATTTCCCTCAAGATCCGCAGCTGCAATATGGGTAGTGTGTTTGTTCATTAAGTGTTGGATATCCACATCGGGATTACCGTGCGCGATATCGGCGGTGGCTTTTTCCAAACTGATTTTTTGCGCGATAATCTGTGCATAGCGTTTATCTGTAAGGCTCAGTGGCACCTTGGTAAAATCGCCATCCCCCAACCAGTGGGCGCGGTCGGCAAACGCAAACTTCATCGCTTCTGCAATAAGATGGTAACGCTCAGCAGGCGCCAATTTATCTAACTCAAATTGTTCCAGGATATTTAAAATTTGCGCCACGTGCATACCGCCAGAACTCGGTGGTGGAAAACCATAAAGCGTATAACCTGCAAATTCCGACACAATGGGCTTGCGCATCTTCACTTGATAGTTGGCAAAATCCTTACTCGTAATAAGGCCGTTATTGGCAGCCATCCAGCGACTGGTCTTTTTAGCAAAATCGCCGCGATAAAAATAATCCGGTCCCTGTTTGGCAATTGCGCGATAAGTCCCCGCCAAATCTTTTTGCTGCAGCAGTGAAAACGCAGGGAGTGGTTTATTATTCTTATCCAAATAAATTGCCGCGCTCGCCGGAAATTTTGCCAAATTACCTGCTGTTGCCGCGATGCGCTCTGCCAGTGCAGGCGAAATAGAAAAACCCTGCTCGGCCAACTCTGCCGCTGGCAAAATGACATCGCGGAATTTCAATTTACCGCCCAGCTTTTGCAATTTATCAAATGCGGCGACAGAACCGGGAATGCCAGACGCCAACGCACCGGTACGGCTCAATTCCGGATTAGCTATGCCATTAACCACAAACATATCGCGCGTTGCTGCCGCTGGCGCCATTTCGCGCCCATCGATGGCGAATATCCGCCCATCAGCCATGCGAACCAAAATAAAACAACCACCGCCAATACCCGAATTGTGGCCATCAACCACACCGAGTGTAAACGCAGCGGCAATCGCCGCATCAATGGCATTGCCGCCACGCGCCACGACATCCATTGCAATGCGGGTTGCTTCTGGGCTAACACTGGCAACAGCAACTTCGCCCTCTGGGCTTATTTGCGCATAACTATTTCCCAAAGGCTCAGCACGGCAAATTAGGGAAATACACGTAGCACTTAGGTATAAAAAGATTTTTTTCATGTCAACACCACAACAAGGGGCTATTTTGATCTGAAACTTAATACAAACCGGATGATAAACGCAAACTTATCATAGTAAGCAATCAGATTGGATTCACAGGCTGAATTCACGCTTCACTGGTTATCGCAAACTTGTCGCGATATTGGCTTGGTGTCACACCTTCCGCTCGCTTGAAACAGGTATTGAATACCGATTTACTGTTAAAACCGACCAGATGATAAATCTCGGAAATCGATTTATCGGCACTCCCTTGTTCGCTCAACAAACGCTTTGATTCGCTGATACGATAGCGATTAACAAATTCATAGAAATTTGAATGAAATGTGTATTTGATCGTTTGGGATAACATTTTAGGTGTTAGATTGGCTGCCTCGGCCAACTTATCCACTGTGATATTGGGGTCTGTGTAGAGCTTTTTCTCCTCCATTAATTGGATCAGCAATTTCGCTGTGGCTTTATCCTCACCATCAAGACTGTTCTTCTTCGTGTCATTGACCAACTCCTCGTTAACTTTGGCAAACGTCGTCAGAGAGGTAAATTTCAGAAATATAAGCACATTCAACACGGTAAAATTCAAATAATAACTACCCAAACCCACGACATTGAGCAGATCCAGATTGAAGTGCCCTACCAACAAACTGTACAGCTTGATGGTGAGCAGTACCGTATCCCAAAAAAATAAACTGANNGGGATCCCAAAAAAATAAACTGATAAAACCCACCAACATCACCTTTAACCAGTTGATGTCGCCATGATTTAAATGGGCATATTCCCATTTGAGCTGGGTGCGATAGTTATACACCAATGCCAAACAGGCGACGGCATAGGCAAAACGGAGATAACGGCCTGCAGCCTCAAAGTAAAGATAGGGCGCAGAGTAGGCAATATGCTGGCTTTCAATCAGTTGTGTTTGCCGCGCAGGATCTTGCAAATAAAAAACAAACAGCATCTGTAAAAAATAGAGTGCTGCAGGTAACAGATGGATAACATGTATTTTCTTAAATGAAAAATCTTTATAAATAAGCGCCCGGACAAAAAAATACAGGATAGGGCCATCTAAAAAATAAGCATAACTACCTGCAAAAAAGAGATTAGGGGATATATGTAACATCCAAATACGGAATTGTTTTCCCCAAAATGTGAGTTCATGCAGGGTGATTAATAGGTGGCACAACAGAAATGCGATAAACAAATAGGTGCTGATAGACTTTTCTTTGTTAGTCACAAATAGCAGGAGAGCGAACAACAGACATTCGAATGCGGTGACAATCATCAGTACATCGTGGAAATTAAACAGTATGGTATCCATGAAATGATCTTATTCGTTATTATGGTATTGTCAGATTAATCAGTGGGTATGCGCCTCGCGAGGGCAGCACGAATGCTACCGCAATTTTTAGCATCGATATACTGATAGTAGTTTATTTATCGATGACCGAAGGTTCTATTAAATTCGAACCCGCTCGATTCGTACCTTTTTCCATCCCTTGATATTTAATCAACGCCAGATAAGACGCGCACCGGGTTCTAAAAAATCCAAACACGTTCTTAATAAAAAAATATAAGGCAAGTTCAGCACTCGAACGACAACATATTGTGTTCGCCCTAATCTGGGTCTTAGCAAGCACATCAAATAAAGACAGGCTTGCTGGACGTTATTCATACTGCCCAATAATCATAACGGGATGAATAACAGCATCACCACCACGGCAGCAATAATCTATCGCACACGGTGATGATTTTCTCACAACTCTACTTCGTCGAGGTTTCTATGTCAGGCCATGCCTATCTTAAGCTATTAAAAACAGCAGCCTGTTGTATCGCATTTGTTTTCACCATTTCTCAATCTGCATTAGCACAATTTGTTCATACCCAAGGTACCAAGCTGGTTGATGGTAATGGTAATGAATTGAAATTACAGGGTATTAACTTGGGCAACTGGTTGCTCTGGGAAGGTTATTTAATGATGGGGGATTTTGAGTATCGCACCCATACCCAATTTTTAAATAGTTTGAGTGCAGCCTTTGGTAACAATATGACCCAAGCCAAGGAGTTTGAGCACCAATGGCGACTGAATTATGTGAACGAGCAGGCCATTATCGATTTGAAAGGATTAGGGTTTAACTCAGTGCGCGTTCCATTTCATTACAATATGTTTTGGAAAAACGGGCAACTGAGCAACGAAGGTTTTCAGTATTTTGATCGCCTGATTGCATTTTGTAAGCCGCGCGGCATTTACATCTTGCTGGATATGCACGCCGCCCCCGGATACCAAAACCCGGGAGACCATGCCGACAATATGGATTCCAATGCCAGCCAACCACGTGACTCCGTCAAATTTTGGGACGGCAACAATATCGCTATCGCCAGCCAGGTGTGGCGCCACATTGCTGCACGCTACGCAAACGAACCTGCTATTTGGGGTTATGACCTGATCAATGAACCGGTGCCACAAGCGGGTCGCGAATATGAATTATTAGGTTCACTCATCCAGATGCGCAACGCCATCCGCGAAGTGGACAATAACCATGTGATCGTTGCGGAAGGTTCCTGGTGGGGTTCTGATTTAAACGTACTTGATTGGACCAATGCACAAACCCGCTCAGAAACAGGCGTAACATCAAAATGGGATTCCAATCTGGTTTACCAAACACACCATTACATCGGCAGTGACCCCGCCGCGATCAATGATTTAAATCCGCGTGTTGCGTTAACTAACCGGTTAAAGATTCCGCTCATTTTGGGTGAATACGGTGAAAACACCAACGCCATTTTGCGCGCAATGACCGATTGGTCGATAGCCAACAATGTGGGTTACTTTCCCTGGTCATTCAAGAAAATGTCCCACGATAGAACCCTGTGGACTATTCAACCCAATGCACTCTATAACAGTGTGAAAAGTTTTATTAAAAACGGTGGTACGCCACCAGCCAATGCCTACAGCGGGATGATCAATTTTGCGCAGAACAACATTGGTAATGGTGCTGCCGGTTTGCAATGGGACCAAGGGTTTTATGATGCAGTTAAACCTCCTTTTATTGCCACAGGCTGTAACCAAGCACTTTACCAGTCTATTTCCAGCCGGATTGAAGCTGAGCGTTACTGCAATATGCAAGGCATCCAAACCGAAAACACTAACGATACCGGAGCAGGATTAAATGTCGGCTGGGTTGATGCTGGTGATTGGATTGATTTCAACATCAATGTACCTGCTGCGGGTACGTACACTGTGAGCTATAGAATTGCCAGTGAGTCAAACACCGGACAGATCCAATTTTTAGGCACCGGCGGCACACTCGCAAGCACAACAATTCCCAACACTGGTGGTTGGCAGATCTGGGAAAACGTGACTGCTAATGTCAGCCTATCGGCTGGTCAACAAAAGATCCGTCTTTATGCAAGCGGTGCAGGGTTCAACATCAATTGGTTTCAACTGACGGCTTCTGCGCCCGCGTTTACTCGTCTGATTCAGGCAGAATCCTACAGTTCTATGAGCGGAGTACAGCTGGAAAACACACAAGACCCACAGGGTGGCAACCAAAATGTTGGCTGGATCGATGCGCGTGATTGGATGGCCTACACCAATATCAACTTCCCCACTAGCGGCAACTACCGTGTGGAATATCGCGTTGCAAGTGTGAGTGGTGCACAACTGTCGCTGGATTTAAATCACGGCAGTATTCAACTAGGGACGCTGACTATTCCTGCAACAGGCGGCTGGCAGAATTGGGACACACGCTCGCACACAGTGAATGTCAATGCCGGCACTTACAGTGTTGGTGTATTTGCAATAACCGGTGGTTGGAATATTAACTGGCTGAGGATTACCAAACTATAAACCTGTTTCCACTGTACCTGTAAATTCGCCCCCCTTTGATGCGGGTTTCTTCCCGGAAACCCGCTTTTTTATAGTTGTCTCTTTACATCCTGCTAATTTCCAACCGCTGCATATCACCATCTGCCCTGCTGCTTTATTCCTTGTCATTATTTTGCGTCTAAAAATTGCCTGATTATGTCCGAGCGTTGGTCAACTTGGTTTACACTTCAGCTACCCACGCTAATCCATTTACAGGAGATAACTGATGCACAGTGCAATGAGAAGTGCGATAGAGGGCGCGATGAGAAAGGCAATGAAAAATGCAATCAGGAGTACAACAAGGGGGGTCTTATTAGCGAGCACCCTGTGCGTTTCACTACCAACCCTTGCCGCAGAGGGCATGTGGACTATGGACAACTTGCCCCTCGCGATATTGGAAAAAACCTACGGTTTTAAACCGACACCCGCGTGGTTAAATAAATCCATGCGCAGCTCCGTCAGGCTGGCGGGTGGTTGCTCTGGTTCGTTTGTATCAGCGCAGGGTTTGGTGCTCACCAATCATCACTGCGTGATCGGCTGCGTAGAAGATTTATCCAGCGAAAAGCAGGATCTGATCAATAAGGGCTTTCTTGCCAAGTCCAACAGCGAAGAAAAACAGTGCCCAGGCATGGAAGTGAATCGTTTGGAAAAAACGGAAGATGTTACTGCACGTATGCAAAAAGCACTTGCAGGTTTATCGGGCAAAGCCTTTAGCGAGGCCAAAAAGGCCGAGCAATCGCTGATTGAAAAAGCCTGTGTGGGCGATGCAGGCGATGAGCGCCGCTGCGATATTGTCGAGCTCTATGGCGGTGGTGAATATCATGTGTATCAATATGCGCGCTATCAGGATGTGCGCCTGGTATTTTCACCGGAATACGCATCAGGATTTTTTGGTGGCGATCCCGATAATTTTAATTTTCCACGCTACAACCTCGATATGAGTTTATTGCGTGTTTATGATCGCGCGGGTAAACCCCTCGCCAATGCAGATTGGTTTCCCATCAACCCCAAGGGGGCAAAAGCAGGCGAGCTGGTCATGACACTCGGCCACCCTGGTTCTACACAACGCCAATTGACTATGGTGGAACTGGAAACCCAGCGCGATTTGGTATTGCCCTTTAGATTAATGCTCACCTCCGAATATCGTGGAGTATTGTTGCAATATTCAACGCAGAGCGAAGAAAAAGCACGCATCGCCCAAACTGAATTGACCATGGTTGAAAACGGGATCAAAGCGCGCACCGGTATGTTTCAAGCGCTCTTATTGCCGAATGTAATGCAACAAAAACGCGAGCAGGAAAATGTATTTCGCAGCTGGGTTAAAAATGATCCTGAGCGGTCAAAGACCTATGGCGATCCATGGCAAACCCTGAGCGACACACAAATCGCCTGGCGCAATCTCTATGTCGATTATGTGATGGTGGAAGTTGGCTTCGGTGCTATGTCGCAACATGTAAACTGGGCACGCACTCTGGTGCGCGGAACTGCAGAAACAGCAAAACCCGATAGCGACCGTTTGCGCGAATTTTCCGATGCAAGTTTGCCCGCAGTGCAGGCCGGATTGTTTGCCGAAGTACCTTTGTATCCGGATTTTGAACGCACAAAACTAGCTTGGTCACTGAGTAAACTGCGTGAAAAACTCGGCGTTGATAATCCGGTGGTCAAAGGTATTTTGGGTAAACAATCGCCCGAAGCATTGGCCAATGAGATTGTATCCAACAGTAAACTGGGCGATGCAGCAGTGCGTAAACAACTGTGGCAAGGCGGTATTGACGCGGTAAAACGCAGCGATGACCCTGCAATCAAACTCGCCTATTTAATTGATGAGCACGCACGTAAATTTCGCACCGAGTACGATCAGAATATCGAACCGGTACAAAAAGCGGCAGCCAATCAATTAGCGAAAGCGCGCTTTGCGCATCAAGGCACGCGGGTTTATCCCGATGCGACTTTTTCGCTGCGTTTATCGCACGGTGTGATTCGCGGCTGGGAAGAAAAAGGCAAAACGATTACGCCCTTCACCGATATCGGCGGTCTGTTTGAGCGCGCTACCGATTATGATCCTTTTAAACTGGCAGATAGCTGGGTTGCAGCGCAGAAAAAACTGAACCAAAAAGCACACTTTAATCAGGTGTCCACTAACGATATAGTCGGCGGCAATTCGGGCAGCCCGTTAATTAATGCGAAGGGAGAATTAGTCGGCCTCATATTTGATGGCAACATCAATTCACTGGGCGGCTCATACTTTTTTGATGAATCAGTGAATCGGGCAGTATCGGTTCACCCGGCAGCGATGACCGAAGCCTTAAAGCATGTGTATAAAGCAAAGCGTTTGGTCAAAGAACTGGAACTGCATTAAAGATGGATTGCATAAAAACTCCGCAAAAATATTTTTGCGGAGTTTTTTTATTAAAAAATTGCAATGCCCGCCGGCTCCAGTGCCAAACGTTTACCGATAGTAACGAGAGTATTAAATACTTTATTCACCCGCTCCCCCTGTAAATGATTTGGCACAGTAAATTCTGCCGCAGTGGTTGGGTTCAAATTGATCGCAACCCACACACTGCCCTGCGCAGCTTTATTTTCAACCAGCCAGACATCCTGATTATCCACCGGATAATAGCGAACCTCTTGCGGTAATTGCAGCGCGGAGTGTTCATTGCGTACCTTGATCAAGCGTTTGTAGTGATTGAGCAAGGATTGCGCATCCTGCTCCTGAGCGGCAACAGATTTACCGGTGCCCTGTAATGTTTTCCAATAGTTGGCAAACCAGCCTTGGTGATTCTGCATCCAGGGAAACCATTTAGCTTGATCAAGCCAGAATTCGCCAGTGTTATTAAATCCTGTCGTTGTTTTGTCATCCCACTGCATGATCGCGCGACGATATTGATCATCACCGGTTTTATATTGCGACAAACCAATTTCTTCGCCGTAATAGATATACAAAGTCCCCGGCGATGTCATTAATAAACTCGCAGCAATTTTTGCTTTGGCTAGATTATTTTCCAACGCGTACATAATACGGGTTTGGTCGTGATTAGTGAGAAAAGGCGAAAAATAACTGATTGGCGCTGCAGCTTTGCGTGCTGTCAAATTCGCCCATAAACCCTCACGGTTTTGCTTGAGATTATTTGTGCTCATAGTGCCGAAGTCTGCGGTTTGTTTTACCACAGGATTTAACAAATCAATCACCACAGTGCCAAAATCAAAATCGAAGGATGAATCTAGCCCTTTGCCATTATTGCGATATTTACCAATCGTTTTTAAATCCGCCCATGCCTCCGCCACGAGCATGGCATCAGGTTTTACCGACTTCACGTGTTGCGAAAAAATCGTCCAGTAATCGATAGTACCCTGAGTATCAGCTTGCAATGGATAACCACCCTCTTCCACAGCGTAACGCACCGCATCCAACCGAAATCCATCGACACCCTTGCCCAACCAAAAGGTGGCAAGTTTATTGAGTTCATCGATAACGACTTGTTTTGCGAGGTTTAAATCCGGTTGGCTGCTACCAAATGCACCGTAGTAATAGGCTTTGCGTGTGTCATTCCAATGCCAGACAGCTGCAGGGTTGGATTCTGCTGACCAAGGCTGCCCCCATCCGCTCGCGGGGCGCTCATCGCGCCAGATAAAATAATCATCATAGCCCGCTTCTTTATTGGCAGATTTGATAAACCATTGATGTTTGTCAGAGATGTGGTTGAGCACTAAATCCAAAATCACTTTGATATTGCGTTTATGGGCTTGCGCAATAAAATTTTCAAAGTCAGCCATAGTGCCGTAATCGGCTTCTACGTTATAAAAATCCTGAAAATCGTAACCGTGATAAGAAGGCGCCTCGAATACCGGGGTAAGCCAAATGCCATTCACCCCCAGCTCTTTCAGGTAATCGAGTTTGTTGGTCATCCCCTTGAAATCACCGCTGCCGTCGCCATCGGCATCGTGAAACGAACGAGGCCAGATTTCATAAAAAATAGCACTGTGCCACCACTCACTCGCCGGTTCATTAACTGGGAGGGATAAATAATTATCCGCTGCCGGAGCACTAGCGATTGAACTGGAAACAGCTTGGGATACTGAGTTGGCGGTAGGAGCTGGAGCAGAGGATGTACCGGAATCGGCACACCCCAACAATAACGTAGACAGAATCAGCGAGGTAAAAAAAGCAGGCGGGCGCAGGATGAAGTTCATGCGAGGCTCCAATGGCATTAGCGTTATAAAATGGGCTTTAGTAGTAAAGCCCATTGGTTACGCTTGTGCCAAGTGGAACTGCAATCAGAGGAGGATGAATACGTATGCGGTTGAACGACCAGTTCGTTTGACTAGTCGCTCTGTTTGTAAGCAAGCACTTTATCGATGCGGCGGCCATCCATGTCGACAATTTCCAGCAACCATTCCTGTACCACCACTTTATCGCCAGTAGCAGGCATGCGCCCCATCATCAACATGATTAGTCCGTTGAGCGTTTGATAATCACCCTCTTCTGGTAGATCACTAATTTCCAAACAGTCTTTAAAATCCACAATGGGCAACATCCCATCCAACAGCAGCGAGCCATCATCGCGGCGGATGACATAAGCATCCTCACCTTCGCCCATAATAAATTCACCGGTGAGAGCCTCAAGTAAATCTTGCAACGTCACTATGCCTTTGAGATCGCCGTATTCATCTACCACAAATACCATTTGGCTGTGCGATGAACGGAAAAATTCAAGCAGCTCCATACCCGTCAGGGATTCAGGCACCACATGGCAGGCTTGTGCCATGGTCTCCAAATCAACTGTACTGCCGCGAATCGCTTCGGCCAGTAATTCTTTTGCATTGATAACTCCGATCAGGTTATCAATTTGTTTAGTGCACACCGGAAAACGCGAATGCGGGGATTTCATTACGCGCTGGTAATTTTCTTCCAGTGATAAAGCAGTATCCAAATAAACAATATCCGAGCGCGGCACCATCAATGAAACAATACTGCGCGCTTCCAGACGCAGCACATTTTTTACCATCGCGTGCTCTTGCTGCTCCAAAATACCGGAGCTGGAGCCTTCATCGAGAATCGCGTGAATATCTTCTTGGGTAACTTGCGAATTTTGGGTTTGATGAAAACCAAATACGCGCATTAGCGCGCGGGTCGAACCTGATAAAAAATAAACGAACGGTTTAGTCAATATCGCCAGAATTTGCATGGGCTTGGCAACATAGCAGGCAATACGCTCGGCGCTGAGTTGACCTATGCGCTTGGGAACCAGCTCACCGATAACTATCGACAAATAGGTCACAACAACAACGACTAAAATGGTGGCAAAGTTATCGCTAAAATTCACCGGCACACCAAAAGTTTGTAGCCAGAGAGCGAAGGGTTCAGCAAGAATCGATTCACCAAAAATACCGTTCATAATGCCAATTGAGGTAATGCCGATTTGCACGGTAGATAAAAACTGCGTGGGATCTTCTGCTAGTTTTAACGCGACCTCCGCAGAGCTATTCCCCTTTGTTGCAAGGGTCATCAGACGGGATTTTTTTGCGGTGACGATGGCGATTTCCGACATCGCAAAGACACCGTTCAATATAATCAGGCCGAGCAATACAAAGATTTCCATGGGGTCCTACTGCTAAAGCGCCGTAACGCGGGAGGCCGAGTATAACATCGGTACACGACGGCATGGCCAGCCCCGCCAGTATTGTTATATGTGATAAACCATTTATGGCGCTGTTTTAATGATTAGATTGCCTTTATTAATGAGAAGAATTATCATTACCAGCACTTTATTATTAACATTCATTACGATCTCTCACAGCAGTAGCCGATGCAATCCAAACACGCTCCACTAATATCCTTTCTACTCGTTATCGGTGTGCATGCCGGAGTGATGGCAGCGGTAATTCTATGGCCATCAACCACCAAACCCGTCGAAATTCTTATGCCAACCATTCAGGGTGTGCTGGTTATGGCAGAACCCAAACAGGCCCTACCACCGCCACCAGAACCACCGCCACCACCCCCAGAGAAAAAGCCCGAGCCCAAACCGGTACCCAAACCACCACCTAAAGCACCGCCGTCGGAACGTGCGGTAAAAGCACCGGAACCTGAACCAGCTCCGCCACCGGCAGAAAAACCAGCAGAGTCAACACCAGCTGTACCCGCGCCCGCTCCGATACTACCGCCGCGCGCAGAAGCAGACCAACTGAGTAATCCGGCGCCGATCTACCCCAGTTTGTCGCGCAGGTTGCGCGAAGAAGGCATAGTTGTATTGGAGATACTGATCAAAGCCGACGGTAGCGTAGGCGAGATCAAAATAAAGAATTCCAGCGGTTTTAAACGGTTGGATGAGACGGCGGTAAAAGCGGTGAAGCAATGGCGTTATCACCCGGCAACCCAAGGCGATAAAAAAATCGATTTTTGGTACGAACAACCCGTTGAATTTAATTTGCGTTAATTTCTTCACTTTTTGTTTTTTGTGCTTTTCATTTTTGTACTTTCTTTTGTTTAGTAGTCGAGGCTTATATGGATTCACCTTACGGCATAGCGTCCATTTGGGCGCAGGGCGACGCGATCATGAAAGGCGTCGCGGTTATTTTGTTAATTATGTCCATCGCCAGTTGGTGGGTAATCGTCGTGCGTGCATGGGGCTTGTGGCGTTTGCGCCATCCAGCGCAAGGTTTAAATGATTTCTGGCATGCGCAGAGTTTTGCTGAGGGCTTGCGCACCCTTGGTGAAGATCGTGCTTCGCCGTTCCGCCACTTGGCGGAAGAAGGCCAGGCAGCGCTCGACCATCACACCAATCACAAAACGGATTTGCACGGACACTTGCCACTTGCTGAATGGCTTACTGCGTGTCTGCGCGGCTCCATCGATGAAAGTGCCGAGCGTTTACAACGCGGTTTGGCAATTCTTGCATCAGTGGGATCAACAGCGCCCTTTGTAGGATTGTTCGGTACCGTGTGGGGAATTTATCACGCACTTGTTGGTATCGGTATTTCTGGTCAAGCGAGCATCGATAAAGTTGCAGGCCCAGTAGGTGAAGCCTTGATCATGACCGCATTTGGTTTGGCCGTGGCGATTCCTGCAGTACTGGGCTACAACGCCCTCTCACGCGCTAACAAAGGTATGCTCAACAAACTCAACCGTTTTGCGCATCAATTGCACGCCTACTTCATTACCGGCAGCCCCATGCAAAACAAAGGCGTTATTACCAAACTCACTCCACGCAAGGAGGTGTAAACCATGGCCTTCGGCGGTGGACTCGACGACGAACCGGATGTAATGAATGAGATCAACATGACGCCGCTGGTGGATGTTATGTTGGTATTACTGATTATTTTTATTATTACTGTGCCGGTATTAACCCACTCAGTGAAAGTGGATTTGCCGCGCGCAGATAACACCCCCAATGAATTAAAACCAGAAACAGTCAATCTGGCGGTAAATGCCGAGGGCCACATCTATTGGAATGAAGCCCAAGTCACTATGGAAGAACTGGAACTGCGTCTTGCCACTGAAGCGAGTAAACAACCCCAGCCAGAGATCCATATTCGCGGCGATAAAACGGTGGATTACGAACACGTGATAAAAACCATGGCGGCGGTGCAGCGAGCGGGAATTTTAAAATTAGGATTTGTGACTGAACCCGGCAACTAGCCGGGTTCTTTTTTAATGCTGGACAGGTTTTGGCTGAGCGTCCAAACGCCAGGGTTTACCATCGCAGGTTGAGTAACTCGAACAACCTGGCTGGCAACCACGACAGGGTAAACGTACTGGGGGGTTATTCTCTTTAGCATCGGGCTTGTGCGGCATATTCGCTCCGTGGTGAGTGTGATTTTTGGTTGCAACCTTCAAACCCTTGTACGAAGAGAACGCCAGCTTGGGTGCACCACGGCGATAATATTTAACACTCCTATCAAAAAACCCCACAGTGCGAGCTGCGGTTTTTTGTTTATTCACCCAAACACAAGCCAGGGTATGGGGAAAAAGTGTTAGCGCGCTAATCCGCTGAAGCCGAAGAAACTGTCCCGGAGTAGTTATGAGGGCGGCGGTTAATGCTGGTGCAAGTACTTTTTGGTGAGTGCCATGAAGCGTGGAGTCGGGCCAATGTCTTCATAGATGGCATCGCCCATTTCATCCGTGGCGACCACTTTGGTTCCTTGTATATAGGGAAAACTCGCCTCCAATTGCCCTAACGCCGCCGACAGCAATTCACAGATCAATTGCTCTTTGGTGCGTTTGGGGTACATCTCTGCCAAGGCATCCAATCGCGCAGCGTCCTCAACTAACAAATGCACTGCATAAGTTTCTTTGGTCAGCTTACCGTGAGCGTGAGCCTCCCATTGCGCAACAAGTTCTTTTAACGACATAACAGCAACTCCTTCGTCCTAAGTGTGGGGGTAACCAAGCTTTTTTTACGCTTGTTTTTTTTAATATCCCGCTACTGAGTGTAGATCAGGGATGCAACCACACGGTGCATTGTTTGGTGAATATTTCACAGCTTTTCACACTCATTGTGCACACCCGAAAATGGCGCGCAGGCGTAATCTGGAAATGAAGGGTATTACCCGATGCATTGATGAAGGAAAGTGATTAACAAAGGAGCGCTGTTATGAAAGAGTTAAATGCGTTAATCGATTATGTGTTGACTCTTCTGTCATCACCCACCGTATCAACCTGTGTTGTGGCATCGGTTGTTGTGCCGTCGCTAATGGTATCGCTAATGCTAGCGTCATGGCTGCTAGCAGCGGCGATGCTGTAAGCATGCAGTGTTACCAATATTGCTGCACTCACTCACGGGCATTAATAACATTCGCCAGCCGATGAATGTATTTTTCCATCTCATCTGCTTGCACTTGTGCATAACCCAGCATCAACCCGTTGCACAAAATACTTCCCGTCGCCAAACGGCTGAGCGGCTGGGTATAAACACCCTGCGCTAACGCAGCATCACTCACGCTCACATCATTGAGTGACTCAGGCAGTGCTATGCTCAATTGAATACCGGATGATCCACCGTAAATGGTGGCGATATCACCGAGATGTTTATGTATCGCGGCCACTAATGCATCGCGTCGCGCTGCATATAAACGGCGCATCTTTTTAAGATGATTGGCAAAATGACCCGCGCGCAGAAATTCGGCGAGGGCAAGTTGATCCACACTGCGACCACGTAAATATCCCAGCGTTAACATTCCAACAAAAGGCTCAACCAATCCTTTCGGTACCACCATGTAGCCAATGCGCAATGCCGGAAATAATGTTTTGCTAAAGGTACCGAGGTAAATCACCGGTGCATCAACTACCAGCCCCTGCATGGCCGGTAGCGGAGGACCATCGCGACGGAACTCGCTGTCATAATCATCTTCAATAATTAATGCGCCGTGTTTTTTTGCTGCTTCAATTAGTGCAATCCGACGTTCAATACTCATCACACTGCCGAGCGGAAACTGATGCGATGGTGTTGTATAAATTAATTTGGGCGTGAATTTTTCCCACTCTTTTTTAGTCGGCGAAATGCCGTCTACATCTACCGCGATGCCGCGCACATTCAGTTCTGCAGCTTTTAATGATTGAAATGCACCACCGTAACCGGGATTTTCAATCCAGACGGTATCGCCAGCACTTGCCAATGCATGCGCGCAAATACCCAGGCTTTGCTGGGTGCCATCTGTAATAAAAATTTGCTCCGCGCTACACACAACTCCACGCGTGCTGGTGAGATGCTCTGCGATGGCAGCACGCAATGCCGGCTCACCGGCAGCATTAGCGTAATCGAGTTGCTGGTAACTGATGTCTCGCCAAACACGCTCTAAACAGCGGCGCCAAATCGCAATAGGAAAATGGGCCAATGCAGGCACACCCGACATAAACGCAGTAAAAGCACCGTGAGGATCAGACGGCCAGGGTGTTAACTGTGCGCGCGCAGAAAGCTGCCGTGGCTCACTGAAATTCACATCTGCCGAAGAACTTATAACTGTTGAAAGATTTGATGCAACACAGGTGCTGCGCCCGGACGATATCAACAAACCTTCCGTCACTAACTGCTCATAGGCATAGAGCACTGTGTTGCGCGATACCTTAATTTCTGTGGCCAGCGAACGGCTGCCGGGTAATTGCATGCCCGCTTTAAGATGCCCGTGCAAAATCGCATCGCGCAGGCAATGGTAAAGCCGGCGTTGCTGCGATTGCTTCGGGCCGGATTGTTTTGCGTTGTGCTGATCGAAGAGAAACTGGTAATCCATGTGGCCCTAAAACTTTTAATAAAAGTGGATCTTATTATAGGGCCAGCGACGGGTTAATCTAAATGCTTAATCCATCGCTATTAACAAAAATCACAATCAAAAAAAGGAACAGAATGAACAATCCATCCACTAGCGCTCCATCCACACGTACACGTATTCGTCGCCTGCCTGAGCTGGCCAATTATGAGCGGCATGCGCTTTACGAGATTATCGATCAATCCTATGTATGTCATATCGCATTCAACGACGGCGAGAGCACGCACTGCATGCCTACCGCTTGTTGGCGACAAGACGATTATCTTTATATTCACGGCTCCAATGGCGGGCGATTAACAAAAACGCTTTTGGCTGGAGCGCAGGTGTCGATTGCGATCACTCATATCGATGGCTTGGTGCTCGCACGCTCTGCATTTAGCCACACGATGAATTATCGCTCGGCAGTTATTTATGGAGTATTTGAAGCAGTGGAAGGAAATATAAATAAAATGGCGGCGATGGATACGTTTATGGACAAAATTGCCGAGGGGAGAAAAACCGAAGCGCGACCCGGCAATGATAAAGAATTGGCAGCGACCAGTGTGCTGCGCATTTCACTCGCCGAAGCGGCGACGAAAATCAGTAATACTAATCCCGTCGATAAAGAAGAAGATTTGGATTTGCCAGTGTGGGCGGGGGTGTTGCCCATGAGTGTAAAACATGGCGAACCGATTCATATGGAAAATGGTGCGATTGCAACGCCGGATTATGTAACTCACTGGCAAAAAAGCGTGTAACGATTTTTCGTACTGCAACCACAACCACAACCACAACAAAAAATCGTCATCAGAAACGCACCAATATTCCCTTTGGTGCGTTCCAAATTTTACTTCCTGTTACTATTAATAATCCCCGCGTTTTTCGCGCGCGCGTGCTGTAGCCGCTTTATGCAACACTTTCCATTTCGCTCGTTCATCAATACGCTCAAGCGCCGTCTGCTGGCTACGCCTGACTTCGCGCAATAATTTTTGATAATTATGTAAGCGATCAGCATCAACTACATCGCGCACAGCACAACCGGGCTCATCTTTGTGTTCGCAGTCGCGAAAACGACAAGTCATCGCCAGCGTTGCTATATCATCAAACGCACGCCCAAGCGATTCTTCATCCGCATCCGGGCTCCAGCTGCGCAAACCTGGCGTGTCGATAATACATGCACCCTTTGTGCATTGGTGCAAAGATCGAGTTGTCGTTGTATGTCGCCCTTTACTATCATCTTTGCGTACATCACCGGTTGGCTGTGCGCTGGATGTGAGTGTATTGGTTAATGTGGATTTTCCTGCTCCCGATGAACCCAACATTACGACCGTTTGCCCCGGACTCAACCATGGGGCCAACACCGTTACCGTACTTTCACTCAGCGCATTCACTGCAATAATAGGTATTTGAGTTGGAAGGCGCTGTTGTATTTGCTCCAATTTTTCATCCGCATCACTGGCAATATCCTGCTTGGTTAATACGATTACCGGCATCACCTGCGCTGCTTGCACTATCGCAAGGTAGCGCTCCATGCGGCGCATATTAAAATCATTATCCAAACCCATTACTAACAGTGCGGTATCGACATTCGTTACCAATACCTGACGATTACCCTCATGCGTACGCCGTGCAATTTGTGTCACGGGCTCCATGCGCTGGCTAATCCAATACTCATCATTGGAGCGTGGCTCTACCAAGACCCAATCACCCACGGCGAGACTACTACTGATACCTGGTAATGCACGGACGCGGAGTTCAGCTTGCCCATTGTGCACACGCATCCATTCGCGCTGAATTTCAATAACACGCGCAGGAAATTCGGCTGCCGTATTGCTTTCCAGCATTAATAGTCGTTGTGCGATATAAGGTGTAAGACCAATAACACGCAGAGATTCAAAATCGATTTCGATCATGATGGAAAACTTCCAATTTCGTTAAGCTCGCAGGCACGAGCAAGTGTATCGCGATTGTTAGTGACAACAAAAACGCGATAATAAAAAACGAAGTGAAAGTCGGCGCGCGATTACGCGGCCATTAGGAAACCCGGGGAACGAGAATGCAGGCGGGTAATCAGGCAGCCGACAGGAGAGCAATATCAAAGACGGTCATATTTGAGGCTCCTGTACGGATTGAGAAGATAAACTGAATTAAACAGTTGCTAGTCTGTCACTGGCAATTTGATGAGTCAACGGACAGTTACAACTTTTTACACGGATGGAAATGGATTACATATTTTTTAAAAGATAAGTGCGGTGTTGGCCCGATTGTTAATAACTTTTTAAAGGGCCAACACCATTCAAATATTACGCCCGACGTTTGCGCAGATCCAAAACCAGTGCAACCACCACATACACCACCACGATGGGAATTAATCCGTACACAACAGCAGTTTGCAACTGCGCCAAATATCCCAGTGACAAAGTCATTGCAATCAATATCCACACGTAAGCGGTATAGAGCGCGAGAAATAACAATCCCTCAATACGATTAAGTACAGCGCCAATAAAAAATAACGGCATACACAGCACCGCTACACCCAGCATGACGGGAATATCAAAATTTGCTAATTGATCGCCCGCAAGTAAAGGGGTTGGCGACACCAAACCAGAAATACCCAACACACACAGGATATTAAAAATATTGCTGCCAACTACATTACCGACCGCAATGTCGCGCTGACCTTTGATAGTGGCTACCACCGAGGTAACCAGCTCTGGCAAGGAAGTGCCTGCTGCAACAATTGTCAAACCAATCACGGCTTCGTTTATACCCCAAGCAGTGGCAAGTTCTACCGCACTTTGCACCAACCAGCGCGCGCCCATAACCAACAGAACCAGACCGACTATCACCAGCAACACGTTTTGCCACAGTGGGACATTGGCTTTAAGCATTTCTTCGACTTCTTCATCGACAACATCAACACCTTTTTTCTTGCCTTGGTAAAACAAAAAGAAGGTATAACCGAAAAGTCCTGCCGCCAGAAATCCCGCTTCAAGTCGGCTGATGCTGCCGTTGTATGCCATAAACACGGCCACTGCCGACAAGGCCACCATGATGGGAACATCCTGACGAATTAGCTGACGTGAAATAATCAGCGGCGATATGACTGCAGCGAGGCCAAGGATAAAAAGAATATTCATGATGTTGCTGCCGACCACGTTGGCAATTGCCAACTCAGCCTGCCCGGCGTAAGCCGCTTTCACGCTTACGGCCAATTCAGGGGCACTAGTACCGAAGGCAACCACCGTGAGACCAACCACCAATGCGGGTACTCCAAAGTTGGATGCAAGGCGTGCGGCACCTTTTACCAACAAGTCTGCACCCACTACTAACAAAACCAATCCAACAACTAACAACAACCAGGTCATGTGCGACTCCAACAGGGAAAATTTGTGGTGCGTACCTTACCACAGAGGTTTTACCTTAGGCATGTCGCAATAAAAAACCCGGAGCCAACTTGCGTCAGCTCCGGGTTTCAGAATCAGAATCGATGGTTATTTAATTACCCCAAAGATCCTTCAACAACGTGGTTTTGCGCGCATCGAAAGGCAGCCAGGTTCCCCAGCCGGATTCGTTGCTAACGGCGTCATAAGAATGACCGTACCAACCATGGGTATCGCCTGATTCAGGGTTAATAGACCAGTAACACCCCTGAATATTTTTCTCTTTCATATAGCGAACAAACGCTTGCTGCCATTGCTGATCGACATTGGTGGTGATGTGGTTCCACTTGGTACGGTCAGAAATACTGCCTTTTTGTGGCCAATCCATATTGCCGCCAAATTCACCAACAACCATCGCGAAACCTTGGGTGCGCAGGTAACCGAAGTGCTCATCCCAACCGGCTCTGAGTTTGGTTTCGTTGATCACGATATTACAGTCAGCTTCACCAGCAGCGTCACCTTCAAGCCCCTCACAGGCTGGTTGCGCGGGATCCATAAAGTGCTTCTGTACGAATACCGATGGACCATAGGTGTGTGGAGAATAAACCAAACGGCTTTTCGGAATGTTGAGTGGGCTAGTGCCAGCTTCAAACAGGTTTTCGCCCCAGTTGGGATTGTAGTCCTCCGATCCGTGTGGAACTTCAGTGATGGTAGATGGCGAACCATCCTGATTATCAGCTGTAGCTGAAATACCTTCCACGAAAATCAACATATCCGGGTTAACCGAATTGATAGCGGTGTAGGCACTTTCAGACAAACGTTTCCAATCAGCCCAGGTGTAATCCCATGGCTCATTGAAAATATCGATACCGATAATGTTATCAACGCCCAACTTGGTAGAAAGGCCAGCGATGTCTTTCAGGTTATCTAACCAGATAGATTCGTTATACGCATGAGTAGTTACCCCTGGCGTACCTACTGGTGCACAAGAATAGCCTTCACGTGTGAACTCATAGTTCTCGCGAGTAGCATCAACATACGGAGGGCGTGCATCCAGACGTCCTGCTCTCCAGCCAACATAGTTGGAACAAGAGTGGATATCGACCAAGACCTCGATATTGTTCTGATCCGCCAACTTGATGAAATCTTCCATCGCTTGGCGCGCATTGGTTTGGCGCACAGACGGATGATTTTTTAGCACGCCGCCAGTACGGATATCACCAATCCCTTGCGGGTTAGTCGCATCGAGCGTTTGGGGTGCAATCGGCAAACGAATCAAGTTGATGCCCTGGGCTTTAATTTCGGTCATGGTCTGCTGGATAGTGCGACCGGTATTTGCCCACCACATGTTACCGGCGTACAACTCCATCGGTGCACCATCAGCATTGTTTTCAGCATCTTTAGGTTCATGCTGACCTTCAAGACCAAACCAGTTACCACATCTCACCGGGAATACAGTGCCGTTCTTGGTGATGTTGCCGGTTGCATCCACACGGAATACACCACCAGGAGCAACACTGGAAGAACTCCTCGAGCTTGGTGGAGTGCTTGAGCGAGAGGAGCTAACCGAGCTACTGATCACGCTAGCACTGGAACGCGAACTACTTGAAGGAATTAACGAAGAAGAGCTTGAGCGACTGGATGGAATCAATGAAGAGGAACTTGAACGGCTGGAACTCACCACACTTGACGAATTACCGCAGGCAGCAGTCACACCAAAAGGTGAAGGCTGGCTAGCGCAAGTCGTTCTGGAAATACAACTTCTGTTGTTCTCGTAGCCCCAACCACTGGTAGTAGTCACGCAGAGCGGGTAAACGGTGCCGTACCAATTACATTGTTGTACACAGCTGGCACTTGTAGACGAAGAGCTAATTGATGACGGTGTGGAAGAACGTGAAGACGGCGCCGCAGACGAAGCCGGGCCGCCAGAACACACAGCGCCATTCACGGTGGGACGCTCAAGTGCGCCACCATTTTTATTCAACTGAAAGCCAAAACTCACTGTTTGGCCCGGCGGGATTGTGCCGTTCCACCCCATATTAGTTGCGGTGTATGGATTGCTGCCCGATAGATTTGCATTCCACGAACCGGTCAGGCGGTTAGTTGCATATTGCCAATTTACCGACCAGCCGTTAATCGCAGTGGCAGTTGAGTTAGTGATTTTAATATTGCCGGTTGCACCGGTATTCCACTCGTTATCGATGTTGTAACTACAAGCAGCAGAAGCCGCAGTGCTGTAACCCATCGCAATTGTGCAAAGGCTCAGCACGGCCAGCAGGCTCAGGTTCTTTTTGGGCGGAGTAATCATGTATTGTCTCCTTGATTATTCGGAAAAAGGGCTGAATGCCCCTCGTTATTGTTGATTTACCCTTCAAAAAAAGGGCGATTCAATACCGCACACTCCTGTCGCCTGCCCTGAAGCAAACAAAGAACAGCTACGCGCCGCAAAGCCCATTGCTGAACCTGTAATCCATTCACATTCGATGTAAAAACAATGACGCATTGAATAAGTTGACACTCGAATTCGCACAGCAAATCGAGGCGCAGATGACATCTATAGTGGAGAGCGTTTGTCGCTTAAAAAGTCATTAATGTTATTATTGTTATTTGTAGTATCAATTTAGACAGCGCTGTCATTCTCATTTTTATAGACATCGTTTTCTGAGAACTGATTAACAATTAGTCATATTTTTTTCTAATGATTAAACAGATTTATATTCGGAATAAAAAACAAAGGCGATTGATGGGTGCAGCTGTTCATGTGCAGAAATGTAAAAGCCATAGGTAAACAGGTAAGAACTAGCTATCTTTGCTAGCCTAATAATTCAATCAACAAGAGATCGCAACAATGACAATAAAAAATCCCTCCCTACTAATCGGCCTAGGGTTAACGCTGGTCGCTAACATGTCTTTTGCCGCTGACAAACCTTTCACTTGGCCAAATGGTACCAAGGCTGCAGTAAATCTTGCATACGATGATGCACTGGCCAGTCAGCTGGATAACGCTATTCCTGCGCTCAATAAATACAGCATTAAAGGAACATTTTATTTAAATGTCGTCAGCCCCACGCTAGTCAATCGCCTTGATGCTTGGCGCGCCGCCGCGCAAAAAGGCCACGAACTTGGCAACCACAGCATTTTTCATCAATGTTCAAAAAGTAGCCCTGGCCGCGACTGGGTGACCGCCGACCGCGATCTGGATAAAGTCAGCGTTATTCAAATGCAAGATCAGGTAAAAGTAGCCAACGCGTTTTTGCATGCGATAGATGGAAAAACCGAGCGCACCTACACTCCGCCCTGTATCGATTTAAATGCAGGTGGCGCTAATTATGTCGATGGATTAAAAAGTGAATTTGTCGCGATCAAAGCCAAACCCGGCGGCGTGACACCGGATATGGACACCCTCGACCCCTATGCAGTGGGCGTAGATTTCCCCACCAATATCACCGGGAAAGAGCTGATCGCAGTTGTTAAAGAAGCTGCCGCGAAAGGCACTATGGCTAACTTTACCTTTCACGGTATTGGCGGCGATCATCTGAGTATTTCCAATGAAGCGCACGAAGAGCTACTGAAGTATTTGGCTGACAACAAAGAGGTTTATTGGACTGACACCTTCGTCAATATTATGAAATACGTGAAAGAACAGCAGGCTAAAAAATAAATCCAGATTATTACAGTTGCCGTACACACTCATGTACTGCACATTCATTATCGCCAAAGGATCTGGCGATAATGGCAACCAACATCTCAGCCTTTGAATCCCTTGCCCACTACATAGACTTCACGCGAGCGTGGGCGCGAAGCATCGGGTTTGCGAATCACCACTTTTTCAAATGAGGTGCGCACTTCTTTCACGTAATCGTCATAACCTTCGCCGTGAAAAACTTTTGCGACAAAATCCCCTTTGGGTTTTAACACGCTGCGCGCCATATCCAGCGCAAGCTCCACAAGGTACATGGAAGATGCTTGATCCACTGCATCCACACCGCTGATGTTAGGTGCCATATCGGAAATAACCACATCGGCGCGATTGCCACCGAGTTTTTCCATGATTTGATTAAATACCAACTCTTCGGTGAAATCACCCTGAATAAAATCCACGTGCTCCAGCGAATCCATTGGCAAAATATCCGAGGCAATTACCCTGCCCTTCACACCCACCAAACGCCCCGCAATTTGCGACCAACTGCCCGGCGCCGAACCCAAATCCACCACCATCATACCGGGGCGAATTAATTTATCTTTTTCATTTAATTCAAGCAGCTTATAAGCCGCGCGCGCGCGATAGCCATCCACCTGCGCTTTTTTAACATAGGGATCGTTGACGTGCTCTTCCAACCAACGGTTGCTGCTTTTGGATCTGGCCATGGGTNNAAAAAAGGGAGCCGAAGCTCCCTTAAGTCACACCGAGAAACCATCTACTTAAAATAGTTTGCCCAGATTAATCAGTTGAGTCTCGCCACTGTGATCATTCACCCCATCGTTGTCAGTCACCATGTATACATCGCCATTGGCCATCAACGCAGTGCCTTCCACTTTTTCCAACAGCGTACCCGTG
>DQHS01000244.1 GCA_003524365.1 Cellvibrio sp.
TTCCCTGGCGCGACGCCAAGGTTCACGTGTTAACCCACACTTTGCATTACGGTATGGGCGTGTTTGAAGGCGTGCGCGCTTACAACAGCCAGAATATGGGCACCAGTATTTTCCGTCTGCAAGAACACACTGATCGCCTGTTCCGCTCGGCGCACATCATGCGTATGAAAATGCCCTTCACCAAAGATGTGGTAAATGAAGCGCACAAAATGGTCGTGCGTGAAAACGGTTTGGCAGAAGCCTATTTGCGCCCTATGGCGTTTTACGGTTCTGAAGGCATGGGTTTGCGTGCCGACAATTTGAAAGTGCATATCATGGTTGCTGCCTGGCACTGGCCTTCGTATATGTCACCGGAAGCGCGCGATCAAGGCATTCGCATCCGCACCTCCAGCTACACTCGCCACCACGTGAATATTTCCATGTGTAAAGCGAAGGCCAACGGTCACTACATCAACTCACTGTTAGCACTGCAAGAAGCGTTGGACAGCGGTTGTGAAGAAGCACTGTTGCTCGATGCTGAAGGTTATGTGGCAGAAGGCAGCGGCGAGAATTTCTTTTTGGTGCGCGATGGCATTATCTACACGCCGGAACTGACTTCTTGTTTAGATGGCATCACCCGCAACACCATTTTCCAATTGGCGGCCGATTGCGGTTACACCATCAAAGAAAAACGCATCACGCGCGATGAAGTGTATATCGCCGACGAAGCATTCTTTACCGGTACTGCGGCAGAAGTATTGCCAATCCGCGAATTGGATGGCCGTATTATTGGTGAAGGTCGTCGTGGCCCAATCACTACCCGTTTGCAAGATTTGTATTTCAAATCCGTGCGTGGCGAATTGCCCGCGCACACCAACTGGTTGGCGCCGGTTGCAAAATAATCGCCAAACTAACGGAGCCGAAAGGCTCCGTTATTGTTTTCCCTCTCCGTAATACAAACGCCTATGACTGACATTGTCTTTCCTCCCGAGCTGCAAAAAATCCAAAAAATTTTGGTGATTGGCCCCGCGTGGATCGGCGATATGATGATGGCGCAAACGCTGTTCAAATTACTCAAACTGCGCAACCCTAAAGTACATATTGATGTACTCGCCTCTGGGTGGACGCGTCAATTGCTGGCGCGGATGCCGGAAATTCATGAAGTGATTGATATGCCACTCGGTCACGGCACGTTTGGTTTGCGTGAGCGGCGTACATTGGGTAAATCCCTCGCTGATCACGGTTATGAGCAAGCTATTATTTTACCCAACTCTTTTAAATCGGCTTTTGTCCCCTTCTTTGCAAACATTCCCCTGCGCACGGGTTGGCGTGGTGAATTACGTTACGGATTATTAAATGACGTGCGCGTATTGGATAAAAAACGTTATCCATTAATGGTGCAGCGTTACGCGGCATTAGCGCTACCAAAAAATGCAGCGCCATTACAAGAATTTCCTTTTCCTGAATTGCGTGTTGATAAATCACAGCAACCACAATTATTAACAAAGTTTGCATTGCAGCTTAATCGCCCACTGTTGATACTTTGCCCCGGTGCCGAGTACGGCCCAGCTAAACGTTGGCCGGAACACTATTTTGCAGAAGTGGTGGATGAAAAAATCCGCGGCGGTTGGCAGGTCTGGTTAATGGGCTCCACAAAAGATCATCCGGTCGCTGATGCTATCCGCAATTTGTTATTGGATGACGAGCGAGCGCATTGCTACAACCTTGCCGGTGGCACCAGTCTCGGTGAAGCGATTGAATTAATGGCCTGTGCTGATGCGGTATTAAGCAATGATTCGGGTTTAATGCATATCGCTGCGGCACTGCAAAAACCGCTCGCAGTTATTTACGGATCAACGTCACCGGAACATACGCCGCCGTTAACCAAGCAGGTAAGCATTATCAGTAACAAAATTGAGTGCTCACCTTGTTTTGAGCGCGAATGCCCGAAAGTGCATCACAAATGTTTGCGTGAATTAATGCCGCAACAAGTATTGACCGCGCTCAATGCGCTTCTCGCACAACCGGCAATTGTCACCATGGAAAATCCTGGATGAAGTTGGCCTTTGCTATTTTTCGTTATTTCCCATTTGGTGGATTGCAGCGCGATATGCTGTCCATTGCGCAGGCTGCACAAGCAAGCAGCCATCACGTTAGTATATTTTGCAGTGATTGGCAGGGCGAAAAAATTCCCGGTATCGACGTTATCGAAATTAAAGGCTCAAGTTTTTTTAATGTCGCCGGCGTGAAAACTTTTGTTAGTGCATTTCAAAAACAGTTTCAGCGAAACCAATTTGATTTGTTGGTCGGCTTTAACAAAATGCCTGGGCTTGATGTGTACTTCGCGGGTGATAGTTGCTTCGCACACAAAGCTTATGGCGAGCGCAACTGGCTGTATCGTTTAGCACCGCGCTCACGTTTGTATCTCACCTATGAATGCGCCGTATTTGCAGAAACAAGCGAAACACAGATTCTTTCATTGGTTACCAGTGAACAAAAACAATTTGTGCGCTACTACGCAACCCAACGAGAGCGTTTTCATGCGCTGCCGCCGGGAATTTCAGCGGCGCATCTCGCTTGCCAAAACCCGCGCGCAGCACTTATGGATCTATGCCATGAGTTAGGCTTGTCGCTTGATACAAAAATCATTTTATGTCTTGGCTCAGGTTATAAAACCAAAGGTGTGGATATTAGTATCAGCGCCTTTGCTGAATTAACCAAAATCACTGCTGATAAAATCGCCTTGGTGATTGTAGGTAAGGATGATCCCTATGCGTATCGCCAGCAGGCGGCACAAGCGGGAATTGAACAACAAGTATTTTTTCTCGGACCGCGCAGTCCTGTCGGCGATTTATTGCATGCAGCAGATTTGCTTTTACATCCCGCGCGCAAAGAGCTTGCTGGCAATGTGATTCTGGAAGCCATATTGTGCGGCGTTCCAGTGGTGGCATNNGAGGCCATGTTGTGCGGCGTTCCGGTAGTGGCGTCCGGGCACTGCGGCTATGCGCACTATGTTGCTGAACAGCAAATGGGTGAATTGATTCCTACCAAGGCATCGCCCACTGTGATCGCTGAGTTAGTTGCAGCAACGCTCGCGGTTAATACAAGTGTATGGCGTAAGCGCGCTGAATTATTTTCACAGGCCAGCGATGTATTTTCCCGACCTGCAGTTGCGGTTGCGGCATTGGAGAAAGTTGCCAGCGCGAAAAAAAATCCCGTTAAAGGTTCTTTGCAGATTCAATCGGCTTCCGGTCAGTGTGTAATCTTGCGCGATGAATTAATTGATAAATGGAAGGATCAAGATGTATTTCTCCTGATTGAAAATATGCAGGGAAAAATTGCACGCGAAATGAAAGATCGCCAAACCTTGCGTTTTGAAATCAATGGACAGGGCTACTACCGCAAATGGCATCGCGGTGTAGGTTGGCAGGAAATTATCAAAAATTGTCTGCAGTTGCGCTGGCCGGTGTTAGGTGCAAGCAATGAGTGGAATGCGTTGAATAAGTTGCGCGCATTAAATATTCCGAGTTTGATTCCGATTGCCTACGGTGTGCGCGGTAAAAATCCAGCCCGTCAGCAGTCGTTTATCGTCACACGTGAATTGGCTGATGTAACCCAGTTGGATCATTTTTTCGAACAACATTCAGTAAATGTTAAGGCCAAGTGGCGCATTTTGGCGCAGGTTGCTGAAATGGCGCGTGAACTCCATGCGGCAGGGATTAATCATCGCGATTTTTACCTGTGTCATTTTATGCTGAAGATGGAACTAATTGCCGATCAGAATCTGGAGCCGGATCTTTATCTGGTTGATTTACACCGCGCCCAGTTGCGTCCGCAAGTACCTGAGCGCTGGCTGGTTAAAGATTTGGGTGGTCTGCTATTTTCGTCGTTAAATTTGCATTTAACCAAGCGCGATTATTTGCGCTTTGCGCGAGTGTATTTTGCGCTAGAGTTGCGTGCTGTGTTGGCGGAACAAAAAGTCCTGTTGGAAAAAATAACTGAGCGTGCACGTGCAACTTACCGTCGCGACTTTGGACATGATCCGCTGTTACCGGGTCAAAGGAATTAATCAGTTTATGAAGTTATTAAAGCGCGAGTGGCGCGAAGAAAAATTATTGGCTTGGGCGTTTGGTGGTCTCTGGGTATTTGTCACTGCGTTTTTATGGGCGCCCTCGCGCGATGGTGTTGAGGCGATTTACGCGCTCGCATTTTTTATCCCGATGTTGATGCTGTTGCCGTGGCGCAAGCCGGGATTTCATCAATACGGTGGTTGGTTTAGTGTTTCCGCATTGGCCTATGCCAGCTGGTCTTGTATAACCAGTATGTGGGGCGGCGGCACAGAATTTTTTATCTTGCAGTGGTTGATTCTTGCGGCATGGTTATTGGGTGCAGCCTGGGTGTTACAAAAGAAATCATTGGATTGGGATAGGTTGTTAACCTGGTTTTTGCTAATCGGTGCGGCAACGGCGACGATTTGTATTGCGGTATTTTATTGGAGCCATCCACTTGCAGCGCGTCTGGAAGGCATCACTATTGCGCGCGCACCTACTTTGGTGGGGCAGGTTTATGGTGTAGTGGTGTTGGTTGGTATTTTGCTGTCCTGGCGCACATCTTGTTTTAAGTGTGCGCTCGGTTTATCGCTTGCAACCATTCCTGCTTTGGCGGCGTTAGGTTTGTCGCAGAGTCGCGGGCCTTTGTTATCGCTGGTGCTGGTGCTGGTGGTAGGGCTTGTTTGGTTGCGCCCGGGGCGAAAAATTTTACTAACGCAATTGTGCGTTACATTGGTTGCGCTTGGTGCGGCGCTCTATTTTTTTCCATTGGATCAAGCATTGCTCGGGCGCGGCGCCTCATTCCGCGATCAAATCTGGTGGGATGTGATCGCCCAAATGCGCGCACAGCCGAGCCTGTTTTTATTGGGTGTGGGCATGGGGGAATCTACGGATATCATGACCAGTATTGGGCCATACCATCATGCCCATAATGCCTGGTTGGATATTTTATATCGTACTGGCATTGTTGGTTTGGGTTTGGCTGTGACTCATCTCGCGTTGCTATTGTGGTCGGCTCGCCGTCATCGGCACTTGGCGCCAGTGACACTCTGGTTAGTGTACGGCTGCGGCTGCCTCTTGGTTGATTCGCGTAGTTTGTTTTGGGAAATAGATGCCAAATGGTTGCTCTATTGGGTGCCCGCCGCGTTATTGGCTGCAAGTCTGGTGCGTGAGAACAATTTGCGCGAGAAGAATCCGCGCGTAAAAAATTAATCTGATTCTGGATAAATTATGAATCCTGTAGAGAAAGAACATCCTGCCGTGGGCGATACATCGGCCTGGGTAGTTTATAAGCGCCTGCTCACCTATGTAAGACCCTATTGGCTATTGTTTGTGGTGGGCATTATCGGTTTTGCCCTATATGGTTATTCGAACAAATTATTTGTACACGCCCTGGAAAATTTAATTCACGTGATTTCTAACAATAATCCGGCTGACCGATATTTGGTTCCTTTACAAGTGATGGGCATTACGGTGTTGCGCAGTATCGGCGCATTTCTCGGGGCGTATTATTTATCCAAAATTGCATTTAGCGTGATTCATAATTTGCGCACCCAGGTGTTCAATCATATGACGCAATTGCCCAATGCGCATTTTGATAAAAGCAGTTCCGGTCATCTTATTTCGGTCATAACGTACAATATTAATGGGGTGACTTCCGCAGCGACAGATGCGCTAAAAATTTCCCTGCGTGAAGGGCTGACGGTGATTTTTTTATTCGCAACGCTAATCCAAATGGATTGGAAGTTGACGATGATTTTTATTTTGATCGCTCCGGTAATTGGCTTTCTTGTTTCTATGGTGGGCAAGCGCCTGCGCCGCCTGAGCAATAAAGTGCAGAATTCGGTGGGCGATATCACCCAGGTCACCGGTGAGATGATCAATGGTGTGCGTGTGATGCGCAGCTTTGGTGGCGAAGAATATGAAAAACAGCGCTTTGCAGCGGCGAGCAAAAAAAATTATCAGCAAAATATGAAAATTGTGGTGACCTCTGCTGCAAATACCCCGCTTATCCAGCTTATCGTCGCAGCGGCCATGGCTGCACTCATTTTTATCGCACTGAGTTTTATGGAGATAACGGATCCGGCGAAATTTGTCGCTTACATGACTGCGNNCGGGGAATGATGCTGCCGTCCATGCGTCGCTTGGGTGAAGTGGCGCCAGCGATATTAAAGGGTGTTGCAGCTGCCGACAGCGTATTTACACTGTTGGATACACCGGTAGAAGAGGATCGCGGTACGCTTGAAGTGGCGCGTGTTAAGGGCGACGTTGAGCTAAAAAATGTAACGTTTTGTTATGCCAATCAACCGGTGCCCGCGTTAAATCAAGTCAATTTAACGGTGAAAGCGGGTGAGGTAATTGCGTTGGTGGGGCGCTCTGGCAGCGGTAAATCCACGTTGGTGGGGCTGCTTAACCGTTTTCACGATACAACCTCAGGCGCCATTTTAATTGACGGCATTCCGGTGAGCGATTACACCCTGGCAAGTTTGCGTGAGCAGATAGCGCTAGTGAATCAGCAGGTGACCTTGTTTAACGATACGGTTGCGGGCAATATTGCTTACGGCAGTTTGCAGGCGCGGGACATGCCAGCTATTCGTCTTGCCGCCGATGCAGCTTATGCGACCGAGTTTATCGAGCAGTTGCCAGATGGTTTTAACACACTGATTGGTGAATCTGGAGCGCGCTTGTCGGGTGGTCAGCGCCAGCGTTTGGCAATTGCCCGTGCGTTACTGAAGGACGCGCCAATTTTGATTCTCGATGAGGCAACTTCAGCGTTGGATAATGAGTCTGAGCATTACATTCAGGCGGCGCTCAGTACGGTAATGAAAGGCCGCACCACTTTTGTAGTGGCTCATAGGTTATCCACAATTGAGCAGGCTGACCGGATTATTGTGATGGATCATGGTGAAATAGTTGAGCAAGGTAGCCATGTGGAGTTATTAGCAAAAGCTGGGCACTATGCGCGTTTGCACGCCAAGCAGTTCAACGACGACGACACGCCACCCGAGCAGTTGGCTGCAGAGGTTTAATATGCGACTAACGGCAATAATGGTTTACAAGGGGTAAGCGGCTTTAATGGACTACAACTATCGGAGTTACTTATGCATCTGACAATGCCTTATTTTGAGCGCGCCCATATTTTAGTTGTCGGAGATCTTATGTTGGATCGCTACTGGCATGGCACTAGCTCGCGTATATCACCAGAAGCACCAGTACCTGTAGTCAAGGTTAATCAAACCGAAGATCGTCCCGGCGGTGCTGGCAACGTGGCCCTGAACATGGCCGCTCTGGGTTGCGGAGTCTCGCTGATCGGGGTTGTTGGTGATGATGAGGCGGGTCAGATTCTTTACAGCCGGTTGCGAGCGGCCAAGATCCACACCAACTTTCAGATATCCAGCTCTAAACCCACCATCACCAAGCTGCGTGTTGTCAGTCGCCATCAGCAATTGTTGCGCATGGACTTTGAAGAAAAGTTTGATGCTACGGACAGCTCCGAGTTTGTGAGTAAAGTAAAAAGCCTGATTAACCGTACAGACGCGCTGGTGTTATCTGATTATGCCAAAGGCAGTTTGCTTGATTGCCAATCCCTGATCCGTATGGCCCGCGATGCTGGTGTTCCGGTATTGGTTGATCCCAAGGGCAGCGACTTTAGCCGGTATCGCGGCGCCACTATGTTGACTCCAAACTTCCATGAATTTGAGGCGGTGGTGGGTAAGTGCACCAGCGAACAGGACATGGTGATCAGGGGTGAAGCGCTGATGCAGAAGTTGGATCTCCAGGCATTATTAGTGACTCGCGGTGAGCAGGGCATGACGCTGTTGCGCCATCACCAGACCGAGCTGCATTTGCCCGCGCGCGCGCGCGAAGTATTTGATGTGACGGGTGCGGGTGATACCGTTATCGCGACTTTGGCAGCAGTAATTGCGTCTGGTCAATCATTACCGGAGGCCACCGCCCTGGCTAATTTGGCAGCGGGAATTGTTGTGGGCAAGATGGGTACAGCAACAGTGAGCGCACCAGAATTGCGTCGCGCCATTATTGCGGAGCAAGGTGCCGAGCGCGGTGTGGTCACTGAAGAGCAATTACTCATGGCGTTGGAAGATGCGCGTGCCAGCGGTGAGCGTATCGTTTTTACCAACGGCTGTTTCGACATCATCCATGCCGGGCATGTAGGCTATCTTGAAGAGGCGCGCAAGCAGGGTGATCGGCTGGTGCTAGCCGTTAATTCAGATGCATCTATTCGCCGCTTGAAAGGTTCTGGTCGCCCGATCAACCCGCTTGATCGCCGCATGGCGGTACTTGCCGGGCTGGAATCTGTAGATTGGGTGGTGCCTTTCGATGAGGACACCCCCGAACGCCTTCTGCGCCGGGTCAAACCGGATGTGCTGGTAAAAGGTGGTGATTACAGTGAGGATCAAGTAATCGGCAATCAAATTGTTAAAGCCTATAACGGTTCAGTTAAAGTCTTAAGCTTTTACGATAACTGTTCAACCACGTCGATTGTGAACAAAATTCTGCGCCAATAGCCCGAATGAATGGATACAAAAAAGCCCCGCCAACATGTCAGCTGGCGGGGCTTTTTAATGCTCGCTTTTTGGTGGCGAGAGGGCCTGTTTAAGCTGCCAACTCCAGAATTTCACGCGATGCTTCCGGCGTAATAACACCGTGCTCACCCAGGGCCAGCAGTTCATGTTTGACCAGCATATCCACTAGCTTTGGAATTGATTCACGGCCGACACCGTAACCACTTAAGGTCGTTGGTGTGCCCATCTGCTCAAAGAATCCGCGGGTGGCAGCGATGGCTGCGTCGATCAATGCATCTTCATCAGTGTGATTAAGATTCCATACGCGGCGGCCGTATTGCAGCAACTTTGCGCGTTTTTTCTCGCGTTGGTGTTGCATTACTGCCGGTAGAACTATGGCCAGGGTTTGGGCGTGATCCAAACCATGCATGGCGGTAAGCTCGTGGCCGATCATATGGGTCGCCCAATCCTGCGGCACACCGACGCCGATCAAGCCGTTCAACGCCATAGTTGCTGCCCACATTACATTCGCGCGCACGGCATAGTTGGTGGGCTCTTTCAGTGAGCGGGGACCTTCTTCGATCAGCGTCATCAACAGGCCTTCGGCAAAACGATCCTGCACTTTGGCATCGACGGGGTAGGTCAGGTACTGCTCCATGATATGGACAAAAGCATCGACGGCACCGTTGGCGATCTGGCGTGGGGGTAGGCTGTAAGTGGTGGTAGGGTCAAGGATTGCAAACTGTGGATAGACCAGTGGGCTACCAAACGCGAGTTTTTCCTGAGTTGCGGCTTTGGTGATCACCGAGTTGCCGTTGCTCTCGGTACCTGTGGCTGGCAATGTCAGTACACAGCCNNAGGAAATCGATCTTCTCTTTTTTAACCAGCTCCACCGCTTTCATCAGTGTTTCATAGTGAGGGTTAGGTTCAATCCCGCTGAACTCAAACCAGGTTTTACCTTCCAGCGCTTTAACGACTTGTTCGTAAACGCCGTTTTTTTTGATCGAGCCGCCGCCGTAAGTCACTAGAATACGTGCATTGGCGGGTACTAAATTGGCAATCTCTTTTATTTGGCCTTCACCAAACACAATCTTGGTGGGGTTTGAAAAGGTGAAATTTTGCATGGGCTATTCTCCGTGGATGAGCTTGTGTGCTAGTGGGCGCCGACTCTACTGGTCTGCGTCAGTGAACTCGATCAGGTTTACGCATATTTACGACTGGGAGATGAAAATGTCGCCTGCGTCGATACAGTAATCAACCGGGATAAGTGAGCGCCCGCTGCAGGGGCCGGCGACACACTTTCCCGTTTTAATCACAAATAGTGCGCCGTGGTTGGTGCACTGGATCATGCTGCCGCTGCTATCGAGAAATTGATTTTCAACCCATTCGAGTGGAATGCCGATATGCGGGCAGCTATTTTGGTAGAGATAAATTTTGCCTTGTTGCTTAATAGCGAATAGCTTCCGTCCCGCCAGATTAAAACCCTTGCTTCCAGCCTCAGGGATGTCAGCAAGGGCGCAGAGACGAAGCTTATCCGGTAAGCTAGTAGTCACTTACTTGGGGGCTGCAAGGCGAATCGTGCGGGTGAGTAACTTGCCATCACGCGCCACACTGACCGTGACTTTTTCGCCCGGTTTGTAGTTTTCCAGTGCGCTGAGTAACTGGTCATCATTGGCAGTGGGGTAGTCGTTTATGGCGACAATTACATCACCCAAGGTGATCTGCCCCCAGCTGTTGCGTTTGGCGCCTTCAAGGCCCGCTTCAGCAGCCGGTGAGTTGGGCTCGACACGTAAAATAGGTACACCTTCGATACCTATCTGCTGCGCCCATTGATCCGGCGCCACAGCAATACCCAGTACTGGGCGAACCAAACGACCGTGTTCGATCAGCTCGGGTACAACTTCTTTCACTGTATTCACCGGAATCGCAAAACCGATTCCCGCACTGGCGCCGCTCGGGCTGTAAATCATGGTGTTAACGCCGATCAATTTACCTTCGGAGTTAAGCAGTGGGCCACCCGAGTTACCGGGGTTGATGGCGGCGTCAGTCTGGATAACATTGGTAATTTTGCGCTGGTTTGGGGAGATGATTTCACGCCCAAGTGCACTCACCACACCTGTAGTAAGGGTGGCGTCCAAGCCAAAAGGGTTGCCGATCGCCAGAACCTTGCGGCCAACACGTAAATCACCAGAGTCGCCTAACGGCAGCGCACTTAGTTTGGCTTTTTTGCCGTCGATTTTGAGTACGGCGAGGTCCCGCTCTGGTGCTAAGCCTACAACTTCAGCGGGCCAATTGGACTGATCTTGTAAGGTAATGGTGATCTGCCGCGCGCCTTCTACTACGTGGTAGTTGGTGACGATATAACCCTTGTCGTTCCAAACAAATCCGGTGCCTGAGCCGCGTGGCACAGTTACCAGATCAAAGGAGTAGGGATCGCGGGCGAGTTGTTGATTGGTGACGAACACAACGCTTGGGCGCGCGGCCTCAAATACTTCCATGCTGTTGCGCTCGTCATCGGTTGAAAATGCCTGAACACTCGCGCTCAGGGCGCTGGCGCCAGTAAAAAAGGTCAATCCCGCTAAAAAATTCAGGCTGCCTAAAAAAGTCAGGATAGCCCAGCGCCAAAGTCTCATACCAAGTCTCCGTAGCGATTAAGCGTTGTCACGCAGCGCTTGGATACGAGCTTCCAGCGGTGGATGGCTGGCAAACATATTGCGTACACCGCCGCTGATACCGAAGGCGCGCATGCTGGTGGGCAGCGGGCTTTCAACACCGGCGCTTGACTCGGCTTGCAGGCGTTGCAGGGCGCGGATCATTGCACCGCGATCAGCCAGCGTCGCACCGGCATGGTCAGCGCGGTATTCGCGGTAGCGCGAGAAAGCGGCGACAATCATGGAAGCCAAAAAGCCCAGTACAACTTCGGCAACCATAGTCGCGATCATAAAACCAAAGCCGCGACCACTTTCATTTTTGAGTAAAACGCGATCAACAAAGTCGCCGATAATGCGGGCAAAGAACATTACAAAGGTGTTCACTACGCCTTGAATCAAACTCAGCGTAATCATATCCCCGTTGGCCACATGGCCGATTTCATGGGCAAGCACGGCTTTCACTTCATCACGCTCAAAGCGTTGCAATAAACCAAGGCTCACAGCAACCAACGCATCGTTCCGGTTCCAGCCGGTCGCAAACGCATTGGATTCCTGTGCGGCAAACACACCGATTTCGGGCGTTTTAATCCCGGCCTTTTGGGAAAGCTCTACCACGGTATCTACCAGCCATTGCTCGTCAGCATTTCGTGGTTGTTCAATGAGCTGAACCCCCATGCTGCGTTTGGCCATCCACTTGGATAAAAACAGGGAAATAAACGAACCGACAAAACCGAACACCGCGCAGAACACCAGCATGCTTGATAAATCCAAACCGCTAGCGGTGCGATAGTTGCCAACACCGAGCAAGCTCAGTACAACACCTGCAACCACCATCACTGCGATGTTAGTTAACAAAAACAAGCCAATGCGTAACACGATAATATCTCCCGAAAAGTTGATTGATGCGCTGCTTTATACGTAGCGTCGAGGGAGGATATGAGTGCACTGTGAAAGAATTTCAATTGCCGGGATGTTAAGAAAAGAAAAATGGCCGCCACAAGGGCGGCCCAAGCAACCGTGTTAGCCGAGAGACTTTCGCAAGGGAAAGACCCTAGGGGTGAGAAGAATCAGCAATCGACTTGCAGGGCGACTATTGAATCCACTCAACTGCCGAACTGGAGAAGCTGTGCAGCAGTGAGTTAACAATAATCCTTCTCATTTGTGAGGTCAACTTTTTTTGAGAAATATTCTTATTTAGTGTGTGGGTGGCGATTTTAATTGCAGCAGTTGATTGTTGAGTTGGTTGATTTTTGCTGCCATCTCTTCAATCAAACCCAAGCAAATTTGCGGTTGATGTTCGATCAAGGTGATGAACTCTTCTTTGCGCACCGCGAGAACGGTGCAATCGCTGCTGGCGATTACCGAAGCTATGCGCGGTTGACGGGTAAATACAGCGAGCGCGCCGAAGATCTCATTAGCGTGAATATCGCCAACTTTTACCCCATCACAGACAGCATCGGCGGCACCCTCCAGCAGGGTATAAACCCGGTCGGCTGTATCGCCTTGCTTGATAATGGTTTCGCCAGCGCGAAAATGCAGGAAACCGGCTGAGGGTTGGAATTCACTACGCAATTCCTGGGTGAGTGCCTGTTCGTAATAGCTGATGTTGCTTAGTAGCAGATAGGCCCAGTTGCGCTGGGATTTGAGATCGCTATTGGCTTGTGCGACCAGCGCGTCTCGCTCATAAGCCTGCAGCGTCACTGGCCCTTTGCAGCTGAATTGACCCTGAGGGAGGTTAAGGGAGCGAGGCAGGCCGAGCAGGTCGCCCTCTTCAAAATGCATAACTAATTTGTTGTGCAGGTAATAATCGACCTGTCCCTCCACAATTAACAGTGCGCGTGTCGGTGGGATATCGGCAAAAATATCGTTTGTTGCGACTATGGAGAAGGGTTCATCGGCAGGTGTTGTTTGCGCACACAAAAGCTCTGTAAGGCCGCGCAATTTAGCCGCGAGCTCAGACATTAGGTCAGACTGTTTGGTTGGAAGATGCATAGACCCCTCGGTTACAAAAAGCGCTAGTAAGGCGCTTTTAGTGTAGCCTGTGTCGGGGAAAATACTGCGCCAAAAACCTCAGTCTATTAACCGAATGTGATTTTTGTGAGCGGTTATGCCGTTGCCCGGGTAAAGTCTCCCTGATTAGGCATTTCTGCCTCGCTGACCAGTTGGGCTTTCAGATCAGGGGGGATATCGTTCCAATGCACATCCATCAGCGCACCTTGCAGAGCGTAGAGCATGACTTTGGAGACGTTGATGTCGCGGGCTCGGATGCGGCGATAAGCCTCAACAGCACCGGTGCGTTTAAGATCGGCGTAGGTGTTGATCCCTATAGCGCGCAGGATATTTACCGATGCCATTCCAAGATTTTTCAATTGCAATAACTCACTATGACAGGCAGTCATACAGTGCAATCTCCATTTATTATTATCGGGTGTTATGTTTTAAAATTTCCGTTTACATCGCTGCCTTATCTTACATACTTGCTTGCCTTGTGCAATTGTTTTCTGTTGAGTGCTATGCAAATCGTGATGCGTGGTGCACTAAAAGCAATAAGTTGGCGCGATACTATGCGGAAAATTTCATCTATAAGTCCAGCTTGACGGAATTCTTACATGATCGATCAGAATAATGGTTTGCTACTTGGCTTGGATGAGCGCGAGTTGGTGGATTCACCGCTGCTCGGATGTCGAATCCATCGGCAGGGGCTCGATCCATTATTATTTTTAGCAGAGCGCGCCGCCAGTGCCGGTTTTATTTTAAAAGTGGCGAGTAGTTACCGCAGCTTTGAGCGGCAATTGCTGATCTGGAATAACAAGGCGCGCGGTCTGCGCCCCGTATTGAATGATGCGGGCGAGGCCATCGATATAAATGTGTTATCTGAGCGCGATAAAGTATTTGCGATTCTGCGTTGGTCGGCATTGCCTGGCGCATCGCGCCATCATTGGGGAACTGATGTGGATGTGTACGGTAGCGCGCATATGGATCCGGAATATCAGTTGCAATTGACTGTCGCCGAGACGCAAGGCGATGGCCCTTTCGCGGAATTTCATTGCTGGTTGAATGACGAATTGGCGCAGGGCAGTAGCAATTTTTTTCGCCCTTATGCGCAGGATCGCGGCGGTGTAGCACCTGAGCCATGGCATTTAAGTTATGCACCGCTAGCGACTATTTTTTCACGCCAGCTTACGCAAGATCTATTGCGCGGCCAGCTTGAACAAACCGACCTGGAGTTGAAGCAAGTTGTGCTCGATAACCTCGATGAAATCTTTCAACAATTTATTCGCATCGATTGACCTTAAATAAGGAATTATTTTTTGAATCATCCCGAATCAGTCGTACCCGCCTCCAAAAAAGCCATTCGCTCCTGGATGTTATTTGATTGGGCGGCCCAGCCATTTTTTACCGTAGTCATTACCTTTATTTTTGGGCCTTATTTTGTCTCTCGCCTTGCGAGCGACCCCGTCGCTGGCCAAGCTGCTTGGGGTTATACCGTAACTATCGCCGGGCTTGCGATTGCATTGATGGCACCGGTGTTGGGTGCAGTTGCCGATGCAACCGGTGCGCGTAAACGTTGGATTGCATTTTTTGCTGCGCTAAAAATTATCGCACTCCTATTGCTCTGGTTTGCGGCGCCGGGTTCGGCCTTATGGTTGCCCATGTTGTGTGTAATTGTAGCGATGGTCGCAGCGGAATTTTCAATCGTATTTAACGATTCAATGATGCCGCGTTTGATTGCAAAAGAAGATATTGGCCGCGTGTCCAATATTGCCTGGGGTTTAGGTTATCTCGGCGGTCTGGTTGTTTTATTCAGTGTATTGCTGTTGCTTGCGGGCAATCCTGCAACCGGAAAAACCTTGATCGGTATTGCACCATTGTTCGGTTTGGATGCGTCTCGGGGAGAAGATGCTCGTATAACTGGCCCCTACGCAGCGCTCTGGTATTTTATTTTCATTTTGCCGATGTTTTTATTTACGCCGGATAGCAGCAAAGGCGTGCCGTTAAAAACGGCGATCACATCGAGCATCGGTGAATTAAAAAATACTTTGCATGAATTAAAACAGCGTGCGGGATTGCTGCGCTTTTTAGCAGCGCGCATGATTTATCAAGATGGCGTAAATGGTCTGCTCGCGCTGGGCGGTACTTTTGCCGCAGGCATGTTTGGCTGGCAGACGATTGAGATGGGGATTTACGGTATTTTACTTCTAGTTATTGCTATTGGCGGCTGTGCGTATGCGGGGCGATTGGATGCGCGCATGGGGTCGAAAAAAGTGATTCTGCTCAGTTTATTGTGTTTGATTGTTGCCACTATCGGCGTTATCTCTACCGGCCCCGGTTTTACACTTTTTGGTCTGGTGCAATTTTCCGCTCTGGATTCCGGTGGATTATTTGCAACGGATGCCGAAAAAGCCTACGTCGGCTTTGGTTTGCTAATTGGCTTGGCTTTTGGGCCGGTGCAGGCTTCATCGCGTTCATTTATGGCACGCAGTGTGAGCGCCGATGAGGCGGGACGCTATTTTGGTATTTACGCGCTCGCTGGCCGTGCGACAGCATTTTTGGCACCCATGGCCGTGGCAAGTTTAACCCTCTACACCGATTCCGCACGTATCGGTATGGCGGCGTTGATTGTATTTTTAGTGGTGGGTTTGGCGATTTTATTAAAAGCGCCTTATCCGGCTTCTTCATCAAATCGAACGAATTGATTTCAGGTTTTATTGCAGAGGTAAAGAGATAAGTATGTTAGTTATTTTTGATTGCGACGGTGTATTGGTAGATAGCGAAATTATCTCTGCGCAGGTGTCGAGTGATTGCTTAAAAGAAATTGGAGTTGAGTTGAGTGCGGATCATATTCTGGAAACCTATCGCGGCAAATCCGTGGCGGATTGCATCCGCATGATCACCGAAGAGTTATCGCAACTGGATAGTTGGAAAAATCTCAACGCTGCTGAACAAGCAGAGCGCGGCGCACAATTTTGGCGGCATGTACAATTACAAACATTGGTGGTCTGTGAAAAGGAGTTAGAACCCGTTGCTGGTGTGATGAGCGTATTGGATACACTGCAAGAAAAACAGATTCCCTTTTGTGTTGCCTCCAACGGCAAGCATGAAAAAATGCGCATGACCTTGGCCAAAACCGGCATTATTTCTTATGTGCAAGGGCGAGTATTCAGTTTTGAGGATGTAACGCGCGGCAAGCCTGCTCCGGATTTGTTTTTACATGCAGTAAAGACATTAAACATCCCAGCGGAGCAGGCGATAGTGGTGGAAGATTCCTTGACCGGAATTCAAGCGGCAGTTGCTGCTGGTATGCGCCCACTCGGTTACTGTCCGCCGAATAGCGATGGCAGCGACAACGTATTGTTGCAACCGATGCGCTCACTCGGCGCAGAAGTGTTTTTTGCGATGGATGAATTAATTCCGTTAATTTTCAACAAATCACCTAATTTTTAAAGATCACCAGGCCGGATTGTTATGCAAATACCAGCACACAATTTTGCCCACGTTGATGTGTGGCAAGAAATTCGCACCGAGGCGCAGCAGGCGAGTGGCGATGAACCGGTACTCGCGAGCTTTTATCATGCGAGTATTTTAAATCACGCATCATTTCCGGCCGCGATAAGCTTTCATCTTGCCAATAAGCTCGACAGTCAAGCGTTGCCCGCGATGATGCTGCGCGAAGTATTTATCGAGGCGATGCTGGCCGATGCCAGTATTGAGCAGGCGATGCGCGCCGATATTCGCGCGCATCGCGAGCGCGACCCGGCGTGCAATAAATTCTGCATGCCGTTTTTATTTTTCAAGGGCTACCACGCGTTGCAATCCTGGCGAATTGCACACTGGCTTTGGTTGCAAAAACGCAATGCGCTAGCGCTCTATTTCCAGAACCAGATTTCGCAGGCGTTTGACGTGGATATTCATCCGGGCGCGCGTATCGGCGCCGGGATTATGATCGACCACGCGACCGGTGTGGTGATTGGTGAAACGACGGTGATTGAAGATGATGTATCCATGTTGCACAGCGTTACCCTCGGCGGCAGCGGCTGCGTGAAAACCGACCGCCATCCAAAAATCCGGCGCGGTGTATTAATTGGCGTGGGTGCAAAAATTTTGGGAAATATTGAAATTGGCGAGGGTGCAAAAATAGGAGCGGGCAGCGTGGTATTAGACGCGGTGGCGCCGCACACTACAGTCGCCGGTGTGCCAGCCAAGCCTATCGGCAGGCCGAAGGGGGAGTCTCCGGCGCTCGATATGGATCATCACCTAAGCGATGACGATTCTTGATTGCCAGTGCAGCTAAGCGCTGCGCTGGCCGGGTAAGTAGCTGGTTTCGTCATCGCAGCCATCAAGCAGCCACTTGAGTACTGACTCGCGGCTTTTCAGCATGGATTGATAGTGCTCAATCAGCATAGTGTTAGGCCGTGGATGCGCTTGCATCGCGGTGATCCGGTCAGTCAAAAAAGCGATGTCCTGTTCCACCTTGATGCGTTCATTGCCGTGGGGGCTGAGCGCACCATCAATCACTAGCCGATTGTCTTGCAGTTTCTTTTGGATAAAAGGCAACATAGTTTCACCACTCCCTCGCAGTTGAGTAATGAGTATGGTTGCCGACCAGTCTGACTGCCAGTTTCTGTTAAGACTGATTGGTTACAATCTGCGCGCTGTTTATCGCTCTTGTTTTATCCGCCTTGGCTTGGCCAGCAATAATTTCGGCGACTGCTATCATTTAAGCAGTTCAGTTTCAGCACCAGGATTTTTGGATTTATGAGCGCTTCCGAATTCGACATTATTTTTCGCGGCGATATAGTCTTTGGTCACCAGTTGGCCGAGGTGAAGGCCAAATTGCAGCAGCTGTTCAAGACTGATGCCGCCAAAGTTGACGCTTTATTTACCGGCCGCCCGGTGCCGCTCAAGCGCAATCTTGATGAGGCCACCGCCAATAAATACCGCGATGCGCTGATCAAAGCGGGCGCGATGGTGGAGATATGCTCCAGCGATACCAGCCCCGCCAATGCTGCTCCCAAGCCTGCGCCGGTTCCGCGCCGCGCCGCTGAAGCAGCGCCCCCAGTGGCAAGTGGGTGGACTCTGGCGCCGCTAGGATCTGATCTCCTGCCCGCCAAAGAGCGTCCACCGCAACCTGCACCCGTAAGTGTGGATATTTCCGGTCTTAGCTTGCGCGCAGCTGAGGGCAATCTGGTGGATGCCAGTGAGGTGCATGAGGAGATAAGCGTGCAAGTGATCGCGCCGGATTTGGGCTTGGCCGCTGTTGGCACCGATCTGATCAGTGCCGACGAAAAGCTGGAGCTGCCGCTGGTTGAAATCGAATTGGAGGATTGGGATATTGCCGAAGCAGGCAGTGATCTGCTGACGGAAGATGAGCGCCCGATTGTACTGCCGGCGATTATTGAGGTGGGCGATTATGGATTGGCACCAGCAGGTAGTGATCTTGGCCAGTTAAAGCCCAATGTAAAACCTCTTACACCTGATATCAGCGGTTTGCGGTTGGCCGATTCAGGCAATTAGTTTTTACATTGCCAGCAAGCTTTTAGATAAAAGCGCGTACCCGATTGCCCGGATACGCGCTTTTTTATTGCTTGTATGTTGAGCTGTTATTGCATTGGCACCAGCTTCCAGCGTGCACTCCACCAGCCGGGCTGGATACTGCCCACCTGTAAGCTCCCGTATTGGTTGTGGATGTACTGGGTCGGCAGCGCACGATTCTTCAGTCGGTACTCATCAGCCGTTACTTTTTCCAATTCCCAATGGCTGTTGGTATCGGTTTTGGCGGCGCTGGTTGCTGTAAGAGTGCCGTTGTTAACGGTCAAGACCTGCTCGGGTTTCCAGCGGTTGGTCAAACGCATAAAAGATGTGCCTGTCACTGGCGTGATATCCCACTGCGAACTCCAGTAACCGGGGGGCACATTGCCGGCTTCCAGGGCGCCATTTTCGATATGGATAAACTGCGTCGGCAACCACACATTTTGCAGGCGATAGATGCCGAGGCTGGCGGCGACTTTTTCGATTTTGATCCAGTTGAGGTTGAAGTTGCCCGCTTTGATCGCCAGCGCGACATGCTGCTCGCCAGCAGCTAAATCCACTTCGTGGCTAATGGTGGTCCAGTTTTGCCAACCGCCGGTCACCGGTACATCAATCACCCCATACACCGGGCTGCCGCCCTGCTTCTCAAACTGGATGCGCCCGATAGTGTTGAGACTGGCCACGCGGTAGGACACCAGATACTTGCCCGCGCTGGGGATATTCGCCTTGTATGCCAGCCATTCGCCACTCGCAATCCAGCCGACATTGTGGCCGCCGTCGGTGTCAGTGGTGGTTTGGATGTCCACGTTATCCTGACGATAGGCGCCACCGGCATTGCCACTGGTGGTGTCGTAGAAGCTGGTGTAATCCTCGGCTTGCAGGGTGATGCTGGTATTGGTATCGCCGGGGAAGGGTATTTTATGAATGCGGTTGGCCGACATTTCCGCCGCGCGCTCACGCCACTTACGCGCCATATCGCTGTTTTGCGCATCGCCCAGCACATTGCCCTGTTCGTCTTTGATCAGCGGCGATGAGTAGTAGGCTAAATCATTGCCGCACTGGATGGTGCCGCGCCCTTCGCCGAGTGTATGGCCAAAGTGGTAGCCGCTGCCGTCGGGGCAGTGAACACCGCCTACGTTGTGGCCGACTTCATGGCGGTAGGCGTAAGGCCAGGGGGCACCAATCACATGGGTGTCGCCGCCTACTCCTGCCCAGCCACCGGCGCTATCCGGGTCGTCGGTCGGCATCTGCACCATACCAACCAAATCTGGTGCGGTGCGTTCTATGTCAGCCGCGAACCAAGTATTCACATCGCTCAGTACTGAGGTCACTACCCCGGGATTGTTGGGCGATGTGCCAGTGCCTACCAAACGCAGATAGACGTTCTCTACTTTGCTGTTCTTCAGCGCCGAGTTAACTTGCTCGATGTAGGACTGGGCAGTGGCTTCCAGATTATTGCGCACATACTGGGAGCTGGCGGCGGCAGTCGAGAAGCCGATAAATACGTCAACCACATAGCGACCGGAGGCATCCTTCTCGCCTAGAATCAGTGGCGCGGCGGTCGGGCTAGCGGTCTTTGCGGACTTGGTGCTCCGGGCTGCTTTGGGGTGATGAATATCGTCCAACTTGGGCGGCGGGGTTGACTTGCGCCACAGGCGGGTCGCATCGCCAGTGGGGTTAAAGTCAAAGTGGCCTTCCGTGGTCTCTGCAAACGCAACCAGATCGCCGGTTTTGGGGGTGAGGGTGACGATCAGGTTGCGGTAGTTGGTGTCAGTCACTGCATAGGGGTCGAGCAAGCGCGCGGTGATGATTTCTACCTCGCCGCGAGTTTCGCGGTTGGTCACTTCAAAGCTGAGCAGCGCCCCGGTTTCCAGCAGTATCTCGCCGCGGTTTTGGGTTTTGAATTTGGTGTACTCCGCTGCGGCTGCCGGTGATGGCGCGGCATGGGTTTGTGCCAGGGTATTAGCGCCCATCATGATCAAGCTGAGGGCAGACAAGCGAAACAAGGATTTCAACATGGCAGTAGTCCTTCAGTGTTTTTAGAGGAATAAAGGCGTGAAAAAACGGGGGCTTGCGCCCCCGAAACGGGAATCAACGTTTGGTTAATACAAAGCGTTGGGCGGCTCCGCCGGTGCACCACCATTGGTGCACTTTGGGGCCTATGCCCATATCAACATCCAGGCATTTGCCAGAGTGAGCAGCGGCGAATTCCACTTCCAGCGGTGTCCAGGTGATGACCTTCATGGTCCAGGTTTGCGCGCCGGAGGCGTTGCAATCGTACTGTTGTACAAGAGTGCCATCGGCGGTGCCAGCAGCGGCAACATCCACACATTTACCGCTATTGAGTGCACGCAATTCCATTTTGTAGCCGGTCAGATCAGTGAGGGTGAAGGTCTGTGCGTTGGTGCCATTACAGGAGTACACCTGTAACTTGACGCCGTTGGCGCTAGAGGCGGCGGGCACATCCAGACACTTGCCACTGGCTTTGTTTTTGAGTTCATAGGTGCCGAAACTGCCAGCCATTTTGGGGTGCTTCATGGCGGCGTCAAAAACCGGGCCGGCGCCGTCGGCGTCGATACGCCAGTTGGCTTCACCCTGCTTGTCGATGTCAAACCAGTTGAAGGCGCGCAGTTTTGGATATTGGCCGCTGGTGAAGGCGTCGGCGAAATCGCGAATCCACTGGGCTTTATGCGCACCCGGGGAAACTGCCATCTCACCAATCACGATTGGACGACCGGTTGCTGCGAGTTGGCCATACCATGGGTCGAGAATGCCTTTGAATGTCGCAACATTGCCGCGATCATCAACTCCGCCGTAAATGTCAATTCCAATCCAATCCATATAGCCCGGTACATACATGTCCGCGACTATAGCGCCTGTACCGTGTGGTCCGGCATCGGTCCAGCAATCCGAGTTGGGCCAAATGGAGTTGCCGAACTGCACATTGGTTGCGCCCACTGC
>DQHS01000111.1 GCA_003524365.1 Cellvibrio sp.
GATTGCGGATTTGAGATTGCGGATTGCAGATTGCAGATTGCAGATTGCCAATTGCAGATTCCCCGCCGCACTTGGCCCGTCCCCTGGTACCACAGGCCTCTGTGCCTGTGAGCCATTTGTCATTCCTGCGAAGGCAGGAGCCGTAGACCAGTGTAGCTAATCCACGTTGTTGATTGTTATGGATACCCGCGTTATTTGCCGTAATGCATCATACTAATGTTTGCGGCAATGATTTTAGGCACCGGAGGTATTTGAATTTTTTTTTCAGATTCTCAATGTACTGAATGCCGAGCAATTTCAGGAGAAGGGTACGGAACGCCTTGCCAATCGGGTAGGCGATTTTTGCGCCGGGTTTTGTGCTAAAAATATAATAATTAATGCGATTAAAAATCCCGGAAGGCGTGCTGAGTAGAGTGAGCATATGGATCGCATCCGGACCGTAATAGATGGCATCTTTAAATTTCAGCACCATCCCCTGATCTATATCCAACCCTAGTCGGGTAATTTCATCCATCAATTCACCGGGCTGGCGTGCATCAACCAAATGTAGATTGCCCACGGCTTCGCGGATGCGAATGTATTTGCAGTAGGTTTTACACACCGGGCATTCGCCGTCGTACACCAGCCATACGTCTTCTTTTTTAATTTCTTCTTGATTCATATTAATCATCATACGAGTGATCTTGCGTAACTAATAATGTGAAATTTGGCGCGATAACCCTAACCTACTATAACTATAGTTGACAACTTTGTGGCTTCTGTTAGTATCTACTATAACTATAGTAGATTGGTAAATGTCATGAGTATTTCTTTAACCGACCGTGAAGCCGATGTGATGCAAATACTGTGGGACAACGGGCCGTCAGTAGTCAATGAGGTGCGTAGCTTATTGCGCGACGAGCTTGCGTACACCACGGTTTTAACTATCTTGCGCACCTTGGAAAGCAAGGGATATGTCACTCACGATGAAGAGGGCAAGGTGCATCGTTACGCTGCTGCTGTTCAGCAACAGGCCGCGCAAAAAAGTGCACTCAGCCACTTAACCAGCAAACTATTTAAAGGTTCAACCGAGCTGTTGTTTGCGCAACTCGTATCGGATAGAGATCTTACCAAAGATCAAATCAAGCGCATGCGCGCATTGCTGGAAGAGGCTCCCAAAGATAAGGAGAAATAGCTATGTTAGTGTGGATAATTTATGTCATTTTTGTCTCCCTGCTTCTCAGTGTGGCAGCGGCGGCTGCAGAGCGGCGTGCGCATTTGCGCGGTAAAACCAGTCGTTGGTACTGGATGTTTGCGCTTGTTGCTTCGCTCTTGATTCCTACGGTAATTTCATCAGTTTCTATTGAGTTACCCAATATTTTTAACTCTCAATCAATACAGAAAGTAATTGTCTTGCGCGAGGCAACATCAAATTATTTGTCGCCTTTTTTATGGGCCACTGAAAGTCTTGTTGTGCCATCCGGGTATCCTAATTTTGATGGAGTCATTCAGCAGTTGTGGTTATGGCTTTCTGTTTTTTTGCTCTGCGTGCTGATTGTTAGCGGTGCACATTTATTATGGCGAAAACAACGATGGAAAAAATCAACGCTTCTCACAACTCCGGTATTGGTTACCGAGGATATTGGTCCGGCAGTCGTTGGTTTAATTAATCCGCATATTGTTATTCCGCAGTGGGTCATTGAATTGCCCGCTGCACAACAGCAAGCAATATTGGATCACGAACAATCGCATCTGGATGCGGGTGATCCGCGATTGTTAACAGTTGCAATTTGTTTGCTAGTTTTTATGCCCTGGAATATTCCGTTGTGGTGGCAACTTCATCGCCTCAGAGGCGCAATTGAAGTGGATTGCGACGCGCGAGTATTAAGCAAAGGGCAGAGCGTAACGAACTATGGCGAAACCTTAATAGCTGTAGCACAGCGACACTCCCGTTATATTGGTGCGGTAGCAGGAATGTCGGAATCACAATCATTTCTTGAAAAAAGGATCAAAATCATGATTTCCAAACCTGCAAAATGGTGGCGTTTGTCGGCAATTGTTTTTGGGCTTGCATCAGTTGCGCTTGTTGCAGCGGCGGCACAGGTTAGTCCTCCTAACGCAACGCCAACCGCGAGCGGTACCCAGAAGGAAATTTCGTTATCTGCAAGCGAGTTGGAGCAATTTACGGGCTACTATAAATTGTCGGAAACGGCGGTGATGACTATTAGCCTCAACGGAAATCAGCTCTTGAGTCAGCTCACTGGACAGCAAGCGATAGAAATCTACCCTGAGTCTGCTACTAAATTTTTTGTGAAAGTGGTCAATGCACAACTCAGCTTTATTCTGGGCGAGCAGGGAGATGTGACCGCGCTAGTTTTGCATCAAAACGGTGCCAATATGAATGCGCCACGAATTGATGCCGCCGAGGCTGAGCAAATTAATAGTGCACTGGCCGAGAAAGTAAAAAATCAACAACCCACGCCCGGTACCGAACAAGCTCTACGCAAACTCATAGCCACTCTGGCATCAGAAAGCCCTGATTACTCCATCATGAGCGAAGTCATGGCCAAGGCTACGAAAGAACAATGGGTGGGTTTGCATGGAGGTGCGATAGCATTGGGTGCGGTCCAATCGGTAAAATTTGACGGAATTAGTGACGACGGTTGGGATCTGTACGAGGTAAAGCACGAGAATGGACGTTCGGATTGGCGAATTATAACTTCAGGTGATGGCATTATTACGGGTGCTTGGGTTACTAAAAAACCGTGAGATAACCTAAAGTAGACTTCTTGGCAAGGATGCTGACTGGTTCTTGGTACAAGTGGAATTTATTCTGCAGGTTGCGAATTTTTTTGCCGGGGGGCGCAAGTTTCCCCCGGACTTATTTTTGGAATTGCGAAGAGTAGTTATGCGGTTGAATTAGGTTTTGCTATTGCGATGCAATTGCAGAATTAAACAGTTTTTCAATATCTGCTCGGGAAAACCACTGTTCGTGCGTATATACGCCACTAACACTCCGACTATTATTAATATCGATTAATGGATTCTTGTCTAGCAAGATAAAGTCGGCGCGAGCCCCAACCTGAATTATACCAGCTATTCCTGTCTCACCAAGATAAGCCGCTACGTTTACCGTGCTGCATTTAAGTGCCTCAAAGGGCGTNNGTGCCGAAAGTATCCGTCCCTGTCATTAATGGAACATCTGCATCGTGTAGTTCTTTGGTGAGCTGAAATAGTGTCTTTAAATTTTTGTCGACTTCTGCTTTGGTTATTGGAAATCCTTCTTCCTGATAGGGATTGGTTGCCGGGTTTAACCAGTATTCGCGAAGATCAGCTGGCAAATATCTTAGCTCGGGGTTATCGAGCATCGCAGAAAGGTGTTCATCAGATGCCCATTCACCCACCATCTTGTACACAATTAATGTTGGGTCTATATAAATGTCCGATGCTGCAATATCGCTAACCACTTTTTCTCGATAGCGAGTATCAAGCAAACGTTTTGCATTGGCGCGATAGGCGGACAAATATTCATTTTGGTTATCACTTGCAAATGGTCTATCACGTGAGACATATAAAAGCTCTTCCATATGTTCAAGCGAATCCAATGAAAGTGATTTTTGTAATGGCATGTTATGTTGTGCGTGGCCTATTACTTTAAGCCCGCGCTGTTTGGCTCCTGCAATTACTGCGTTATAAATATCGGCATCAAGATCACCATGAATTTTTACAAAATCAATGTGATTTTTTTGGTGGTCGTCCAGTACCGATTCAACTTCTGTGATAGTTGAAGGGAAGTCATTGTCCAAAAATACGCCGCTAACAAGATAGCGCGGGCCTGTTATTTCACCTTTTGCTATTTGATCGCGCAAGGCTAGATGGTCTATTTTTCCATCACCATCAAGTAGCCGCATATTTGCCACTGTGGTTACGCCGTGAGCAAGAAATAAATTGAGCATGACTTGCGGATTCCAGCGAACATGAACATGCATGTCGGCAAGGCCCGGCATAAGGTAGCGTCCCTCGCCATCAATTCGGTTAGCAGCTTTAATCGTGTGTGTTTTGGATTGAGTAATAATCGCTACAATCTTATTTTTTTTAATCGCAACAGCCATATTGTTCATCGCGACAGGTTTATCCATAGCGATGACATTAANNTGAGAAAAATTAATGAGAGTGCAATCCACGTTGTTTTATACATACCAAAATTCTTCCTTTTTTCGTTAATTAAGTGAGAAAGCCTTGCCGGTAAAGGGTGTTTTATCTTCCTGAGTCCATTCCGCAACGAGGCGAAAATAACCATTGGTCACACGGATATATTGGCGTGATCCATCGGACATTTCCGTATATTCATACATCCCATGATCGGTATTAGGGAAAACATATACTTGTAGCGCCGTATTGATTTTTTTAATTTTTGCTAATTGTTGCAGTGTTCTTGCACTAGGCGCTTCGCGATCATTTTCTGCTGCTATCCAGAGCAGGGGCACCTGAATTTTTTCCAATACGGGTGACGATTTGTAATCCCATATCAGTTCCAGATTATCGAAAACGGCGCGACCAATTCGCTTTAAATCCGCGTGACTCATACGCAACATTGCACCGCTATATTCGCCATTGATGGTATTTATCCACGGCTTGGTTTTGTATTCCTGCCGTAACGTCTCTAATTCGTTCAATCCATCGGTAAAATGTGATGTAAGTATTTTGGCCGTGACTGTAGATAGACGGCGTATTTGGTCTATGTGTGCAGAAGAAAATTTTTGTTGCTGGACCTCCAGTATCATTTGATCCAGATCTTCTTCGATCGGCGATGCCACCAATCCGTATCCGACCACTATAAAATCGGCGTGAGCGCGCGTTGCCGCAAGCGGCGCTACCCATCCGCCTTGACTAGCTCCCCAATATCCCGCCCGCCCAAATCGACCTGCGGCAAACCTGCGTGCATGCGTCATCGCCGCTGCAGCATCCTCTGCCAAAAGTTCGAAGTTTTGTGTGTAAATTCCAGTTGATTGCCCCGTGCCTCTTTTGTCGTATACAAATACGGATATACCTAGGCCTGCCAGCAGCAAAGCTCTTGAATTACCTATGGCGGGTGATTGTTCAGAACCATGCACCATAACCACCAGCGGACGGGTCTCACTTAGGGTTCCTGTNNTTCGCCAGTCAGTACCGCCTCCGCAGATATGAAAGTGGTTTTTGTTCGGGTAAGGGGGATGGGAGTAAGTTGGTTTGTAGCTTTTTCTTCAACATTTAATGTGATGAAATTATTGTTGCAGTAGAAAGGTTTTGATGTAGAGCCTGTTGTTCCAAAGCGACCGTCCAGCATTAAATATTTAAAGCCAGCAGATGGATTTTCGATTGCGTCGGTTACCACAACAACATTGTGTTGGTCATTGCCATAAACACCGGGAGTGCATTCTGCCCAAGCCGGTGATTGCAGGCAGACTAAGAATGATAGGGTAAAAAATATAGCCTTATAAATTTTTATCATTAAGTGTTATCCAAGCGTGCAGGTCCAAGGGATATCACTATTAGATGGGAGCTTTCTTAAAATAGATTCAATCAACGAAAATTATTTTTTACCGTTTTGAAAAATCGCGTAGCCCGTAAGGAGTGAAACGGATTACGGGGTTTGCCTGATTACCAAGTTTTGGCGCGCACTCAAATCTCCCGTATTCCGCTAGGCTCCATACGGGCTACGGAGATTGCTGTAGGCATCGATAATATGCTGCACGTCGGCATGCCGGCTTAATTGCATTCTATGGTAATGAGCCAGCGTTTTTTTCAAATAATCAGTCGCGATCTTTGCTTGTTCGCTCGTTTTGCTCTGCCAAATAAGACTGCCAATAGGATCTATTTTTGCGTGAAGATTATTGTCTGTCGAAACGAGTAAAATTTCATAAAAGCGCTGGTTTTCAATCATCAGGGTTTCAGTTTTCAGGCTGAAATCGAGCTGGATTAATTGCTGTCTCAGCGTAAATTGGTGATGTACAGGGCAGAGCAAGAAGTCGATATCAACAAGTGGATTTTTTTGATAAATCGCTTTAACAAGTTCACTCATTAAATCACCACCGACACCGGCAATGATCACTAGATGCTTACCGCCGAATTCCGTTAAGGGCAGTGTAGCTACATCCATACAATGTAATTGCCATTGGGAATTTGATTCGGGAATTCTTGGGTAAAACTGCTTCAGCTTATTTTCCAGCTCGCACATAAGTTCAGGAACTATATCCACGAAGTGAATGTGTGCTGCCGCTTGCCGCGAGAGCAGCGCGGCACCTAGCAATCCATGGTCGCAGCAACAATCCCAAATGTGATCGTATGGCTCGTTCACCATGGATTCAATCTGTTGTAGGCGTTTGCCGAGTTTGATTTTTTTTCCAAGGCTCACTGTCGATATATCTCGCATAATATTTCGAACATTAAAAAGCCCCGCCAGTTTGCACTGGCGGGGCTTTATGTTCAGGACGAACGGTATGCCTCGGGCGCATGGATGCGCAGGAGAGGCCCGCTGCTCAATTCTTACTTAGCAGCGGCAGCTTTCTTTTCTTTCTCTTTGGCAATTACTGCTTCAGCTACGTTCGCAGGGCATGCGGAGTAGTGAGAGAATTCCATTGAGAACTGACCGCGACCTGAGGTCATGGTACGCAGGGTGCTGATGTAACCAAACATTTCTGAAAGCGGTACGTCAGCTTTGATGCGCACGCCAGTCACGTTTGCTTCTTGACCAGAAATCATGCCGCGACGACGGTTCAAGTCACCGATAACATCACCTACGTGATCTTCAGGGCTGTACACGTCAACTTTCATGATTGGCTCAAGTAGTTGTGGGCCTGCTTTCGGCATAGATTGACGGAAAGCGCCTTTTGCAGCGATTTCAAACGCAATTGCCGAGGAGTCAACGGCGTGGAATGCACCGTCGAACAGGTCAACTTCAACGTCCAATACCGGGAAGCCAGCCAATGGACCAGTGGTCATCATTGAGCGGAAGCCTTTCTCGATCGCTGGGTAGAATTCTTTAGGAACGCTACCGCCAACGCACGAGGTCTTGAATACGAAGCCAGTGTTTGGCTCGCCTGGTTTGATGCGGTAGTCGATCTTACCGTACTGACCAGAACCACCTGATTGCTTCTTGTGGGTGTAGCTGTCTTCGGTTTCACGGGTAATGGTTTCGCGGTAAGCAACCTGTGGTTGGCCTACGATCAACTCAACGCCGTAAGTACGCTTCAGAACGTCTACTTTAATATCCAAGTGCAATTCGCCCATACCGCGCAGGATGGTTTCGCCTGAGTCGATATCGGTTTCAACGCGGAAGGTTGGATCTTCTGCAACCATCTTACCGATTGCGATACCCATTTTTTCTACACCAGCTTTGTCTTTCGGGGTTACCGAAATCGAGATTACTGGCTCAGGGAATACCATTGGTTCAAGGGTACATGGGTGCTTCGGATCACACAGGGTATGACCAGTTTGTACGTTCTTCAAGCCTACCAATGCAATGATGTCACCGGCTTGCGCGGTGGTCAGATCGGTACGCTCGTTCGCCTGCATCTCAACCATACGGCCAATACGTTCGCTTTTGCCAGTGAACGAGTTGAGGATGGTATCGCCTTTATTCAGTACGCCTGAGTAGACACGTACGAAAGTCAGGGCACCGAAACGGTCGTCCATGATTTTGAACGCCAATGCGCGGAACGGCTCAGCGGCGTCAACAATAGCGTATTCACCGTTTGGATTACCTTCTTCGTCAGTCAAAGGCTGTGGGTTAACTTCTTGCGGTGCTGGCAAGTAATCAACTACTGCATCCAACAGGAGTTGCATACCTTTGTTTTTAAAGGCTGAACCACAGTAGGTTGGGAAGAAGACCAGGTCACGGGTACCTTTACGCACGCAGCGCTTGATGTCTTCAATAGACGGTTGTTCACCTTCCATGTACGCCATCAACAGGTC
>DQHS01000198.1:0-166 GCA_003524365.1 Cellvibrio sp.
TTCTTTACACGTTAAAAACCGTTGCGCGTATCGGCCTGCTTAATTCAGCTAAAGCGCTCAACAGCAAAAACACCTGTAAGGCCTGCGGTTTGGGAATGGGTGGTCAACGCGGCGGCATGACCAATGAAAAAGACGAGTTTCCCTCGGTCTGCAATAAAAGTATTCA
>DQHS01000198.1:229-8057 GCA_003524365.1 Cellvibrio sp.
TGAAGCCGGTTTTGTGTTGCAATTGCTTGCGCGTTTGTATGGCACTAACAACGTAAACAACTGCTCCTATTATTGCCATCAGGCAACCGGCGTCGGCTTACAGAATGTAATTGGTAGTGGCACGGCAACAGTTTCACTGGAAGATGTCGGCAACTGCGATTGTATTTTTGTGATAGGCGCAAACCCCTCCTCCAATCATCCACGCTTTGTGCATCAATTAAAAAATTGTCGCGAACGCGGTGGGCAAGTGATTGTGATTAACCCGGCAAAAGAACCCGGACTCGTGCGATTTGCTGTGCCTAAAAGTGCCAAATCTATGCTTAGCGGCGGCACCTGGATTGCATCGGAATATGTGCAACCAAAAATCGGCAGCGACCTTGCGTTATTTAAAGGGATTGCTAAAGCGCTGCTGGAATCGAATCAAGTTGCGACAGACTACGTCGCGCAATTCACCGATAATTTTCAAACGTTTAAACAGGATATCGAAAACACTGATTGGCAAACCATAATTGAATCTTGCGGTGTTGATAGAGAAAAAATTACCGCCCTTGCCAACGCTTATGCTCAATCTGAAAAAGCCATTTTTGCCTGGGGCATGGGCATTACTCACCATTTACACGGAGTAGAAAATGTCGAGGCAATTGCTAATTTGGCCTTATTGCGCGGCATGCTCGGCAAACCTGCTGCGGGTTTATTACCATTGCGTGGTCACAGCAATGTGCAAGGCATAGGGACTGTCGGCGTTAAACCCATTTTAGCCGAAGATGTTTTGCAGCAGCTGGAGCAGCATCTGGGCGTAAAATTACCACGCACCAAAGGCATGGATACTCTCGCTTGTTTAGCTGCAGCTCATGAAGGAAAAGTCGACGCAGCATTGATAATGGGCGGCAATTTATTTTCTGCCACGCCAAACAGTCTGTGGGCTCAGGAAGCATTGGATAGGATCAACTTCAAAGTCTATTTAACAACGACGTTAAATGCCGGGCATATTACCGGTATGGAAACCAGCGAAGCGTTAATTTTACCAGTCACTGCACGCGATGAAGAGTGGCAACCCACTACACAAGAGTCAATGTTTAATTACGTTCGCCTGAGCGATGGGGGGATTGATCGCTTGCACAATGTAAAACCGGAAGTGGAAATTCTGTGCGAACTGGGTAAGCGTTTACTGCCTGATTGCGCGCTCGATTTTAATCAACTTAAACAGCACGATTCTATTCGCGCTGCCATCGCCGCTACCATTCCCGGTTTAAGTGAATTAAAAGATATCGCACACACCAAACAAGAATTCACCATCAAGAATCGCCTGCTAGAAACACCACACTTTAAGACCGAAAGCGGCAAAGCCCAATTCCAAACCAGTCCTCTGCCCGCACAAGTCACCAGCAGTGAGTATCCTTTTTTACTCGCCAGTATTCGCAGCGAAGGCCAATTCAATTCGATTATTTATGAGGAGAGCGATTCCTATCGCGGCACCGATACGCGCTGGTCGATCTTGATGAATCAAACAGATATAAATGAACTGGAAATTGCAGCAGGTGATTGTGTCGACATCCAATCGCCGCAGGGTGAAATGAAAGCCGTAAAAGTCTTTGCGTTTGATTTACCGCGCGGCAATGTAATGGCCTATTACCCGGAAGCCAATGTGCTGATTGCAACCACACATGACCCACGCAGTAAAACACCCGCGTTTAAATCCGTACCTATCAAACTAGCTAAAGCAGGGATTTAAACAGCCAGCCTTAAATGGAAATGCTAATACTCGGCTGCGGAGATTTGCGCCGATCTTTCCCTGCGCGGGTTTCCAGCATAGCGGCGGCAGATTTATTGCGTCGGTCCTGTTGCTGCCTGCGACGCTCTACACCTCCAGGCGGGCCTATCGCATCAAGCCCTGCGGAACGATCACCTTTTTGTTGTTCATTGGCATAGGCGCTAACCGCTGTCGTCGCCGCTGGGCGACTTGGCGCCTTCACCGATACCGGTCGTGGCTGGATGGGGCCTAAATACACCATAGAGATTCCTGTTGCGTCTAAATACTCAAGTTACAGTCAATTTATCGGCAGAACATGGGATTCCTTTAACCTTAAAACCAGTCTTAACATATTACTGACGCGCAGATCACATTTTGTGCAATTTTAGTCACCTGCTTTGAACCATTTCAGGCTTTGGTGCAGATTGACGACCTCTCCCACGATAAACAGCGTTGGTGCATGGACATCATTTTCAGCAACAACCTCAGCAATTGAATCCAGGTCAGCAATCAACACCCGCTGCTCCTGGGTAGTTCCCTTTTCGATTAAGGCTACGGGGGTGCTAGCGGCGCGCCCATGGGCAATTAGGGATTCACAAATTTCCTTCAGCCCTACCAAGCCCATATAAAACACCAACGTCTGGGTTGGATTAGCCAGCTCCGGCCATTGCAAATTGGTATTGTCTGACTTCAAATGCCCAGTTACAAAGCGCACAGATTGCGCGTAATCGCGATGAGTCAGTGGAATTCCTGCGTAGGCAGAACAGCCCGACGCGGCGGTAATCCCCGGCACGACTTGGAACGGAATATTATTTTGCGCGAGCAATTCAATCTCTTCACCGCCGCGACCAAAGATAAAAGGATCACCACCCTTCAAACGCAAAACACGCTTGCCCTGTTTGGCGAGATCAACCAAAAGTTGGTTGATATTTTCCTGCTCCATCGCATGTTCACTGCGGCGCTTGCCTACATAGATTCGCTCGGCATCGCGGCGTACCAATTCCATCACACCATCGGAAACCAAACGATCATAAAGCACTACATCTGCCTGCTGCATTAACCGCAATGCGCGCAAGGTTAATAACTCCGGATCACCGGGACCACCGCCAACTAAATAGACTTCACCTTGTGTGATGGTTTGATCATCTTTCACGATTTCGGTGGCAATAATCTTTTCTGCCGCATCTTCCTGACCATTTAATGCAAGTTCGGCTGCAGGACCTTGCAGAATTTTTTCCCAAAAACGCCGACGACTATCACCATCATCAAAACGTGCTTTGACGCGATCGCGCCAGCTGCTGGCGATTTGAGCGAGGCGACCGTAGCTTGTGGGAATAAGTGTTTCGAGCTTCGCACGAATTAAACGCGCGAGCACCGGTGATTCGCCACCACTGGAAATCGCAATCACCAAAGGTGAACGATCAATAATCGCAGGCGTGATGTAAGTACAAAGCGCAGGACTATCCACTACATTAACCGGCAGATTGCGCGCTTGGGCATCAGCAGAAATTTGTTCGTTAAGCGATTCAATATCTGTTGCCGCAATAGCGATAACACAATCATTTAAATCGTCGGTTTGATATTCACGTTCATAAAGCTCGCCATTGTTTTGTGCTACCAATTCGCGCAGCTCGTTGGAAATTTCCGGTGCAACCACACGCAAACGCGCACCCGCTTTGGAAAGCAATCTACCTTTGCGCGTCGCAATATCACCACCGCCCACTAATAGGCAGAGGCGGTTTTTTAAATCGAGAAAGACGGGGAAATATTCCATAAAATTACTGCTTAATACCTAATGCAAAAAAATAGGGTTCAAAACTTTGCTCAACCACTTCGACTATCAACTCAATAAAAGGCTGGTAATCGCCTTTTACATGCGCATTATCCAGCGCTTGGTAATAACTCAGCCGTTGCTCAACTGGAATAACAACTGGAGGGAAACCCGCTTTCATCAGCTCCAGATTCATCAACAAACGCGAAGTGCGGCCATTGCCATCAATAAACGGATGGATACCCACAAAATCCACATGCACCCGTGCCGCAAATTCGACCGGATGAAGCTGTGGATTTAACGAGGTGATAAATCGAGCCATTTGCTCTGGTACAAGCACATGATCTGGCGGAGTGTGGGTTGCGCCAGAAATCAGTACATTGAGGTTGCGATAACGTCCGGCATTTTTTTCATCGATATTTTTAAGGATCAACTGATGAATATTGCGAATCTGCCACTCGGATAAAACTTCGTGCTGCTGCACCAGTTCTTCCACAAACAAAATCGCATCTCGGTGATTAATTGCTTCAAAATGTTCTCGCAGGCTTTTACCACCCACTGTAATGCCTTCCAGCACCACTTTGGTTTCCATCAAGGTGAGTGTATTACCTTCGATGGCGTTGGAGTTATAAGTCCAACGCAGCACCAAATCTTCATGCAGGTTTTTGACAACCGATTCAGGTAAAGGGCGATGAGCATCGAGAGTTGCTTTTAGGTGGTCGATTTTTTTGAACATCTAATTGTCCTTCTCTCATAAATAAAAGGTGGGTATCGCTTGCGCTCCACCCACCCTACAGCTCACATGCGTGAAAATTCCAATTACTTTTTTACTGGCGTTAGTACTTCAGTACCACCCATGTAGGGGCGCAGCACTTCCGGAACTACAACGCTTCCATCTTCTTGCTGATAATTTTCTAACACGGCTAACAAGGTGCGGCCGATAGCCAAACCTGAACCATTGAGGGTGTGCAGCAATTCCGGTTTGCCGGTTTCTTTGTTGCGGTAGCGTGCCATCATGCGGCGGGCTTGGAAATCGCGAAAGCTGCTGCAGGAAGATATCTCACGGTATTTATCTTGCGATGGAACCCATACTTCGATGTCGTAAGTTTTAGCGGATGAGAAGCCAATATCACCACCGCACAAGACCACTGTGCGATGTGGCAAAGCTAATTCGTGCAGGATTTTTTCGGCGTGGCCAACCAAAGCCTCCAGTGCCGCATCCGATTCTTCTGGGCGCACAAACTGCACAAGCTCTACTTTTTCAAACTGGTGCTGGCGAATCATGCCACGGGTATCGCGACCATAACTGCCCGCTTCAGAGCGGAAGCAAGGTGAATGGCAAACCAATTTAATCGGCAGCTGCGTATCATCAACAATTTCATCGCGATAAATATTAGTAACGGGTACTTCGGCAGTGGGAATTAAATAAAACTCGCGATCATCAGTCAGTTTGAATAAATCTTCTTCAAACTTGGGTAATTGGCCGGTGCCGAAGAGTGAAGCGCGATTCACAATAAACGGGACATTAACTTCTTCATAACCGTGCTGGTTGATGTGAGTGTCCAACATAAATTGCGCTAGTGCACGATGCAAACGCGCAACGCCCCCGCGCAATACTGCAAAACGGGTACCAGTGATTTTAGTGGCCACTTCAAAATCCAAACCGCCAAGTTCAGCACCCAGATCAACGTGATCTTTTACCGGAAAATGAAAACTGCGCGGCATGCCCCAGCGGCGAATTTCAACGTTATCGTCTTCACTCTTTCCATTAGGTACTTCATCGGCAGGGATATTAGGAATGGCATTTACAAAGTCATCCCACTCAGCTTGCACTTTTGCTAATTCGGCTTCGGCACCCACCAATTCTTGTTTGATGTTTTCTACCGCTTGCATCATAGGTGCAACATCTTCACCGGCTTGTTTAGCTTTGCCGATTCCTTTGGAGATGGAGTTGCGTTCGCTTTGCAAATTTTCGGTTTTTATTTGAATGGCTTTGCGGGTTTCTTCCAAGGCCTGGATTTTGGCAACATCCAAGTCATAGCCACGTTTGGCTAAACCCTGGGCAACTTGTTCGGTAGCGGTGCGAAGTAATTTTGAATCTAACATGATGAGTAATTTTCTATTTGAAGTTAAAGAATAGTTAAAATAATTTTTGGGTTAAGGCCATTCCAACAAACGTCATTAATAAACCCAGAATCACCGAACTGCTCGCATAGGCGATTGCAGTTAACACGTAGCCTTCTTGAAACAGCTTTAGCAGCTCCAGCGAGAAAGCGGAAAAAGTGGTGAAGCCGCCTAAAATTCCGGTGATAAAAAATAACCGCCATTCGGCTGGTAAGGTAGTTTTTTCAACCAGCAGGACATAGGCCACGCCGATTAAAAAAGACCCCAGAATATTCACCGCAAAAGTACCAATGGGAAAACGCAAACCCAGCAAAGGGGTCAAATAGCTGACTACCGCGAATCTGAGTACAGATCCGAGTGCACCACCTAATGCAATTGCTAACCACTGCATAAAACAACACTCCTGGCTTACTTTTTCCACCCATGTCTCAAATCACAGACATCGACCGAATCGTAAAAATCAGCTCCATTTTCATAACCATCAATTTTCTTTCTCAACTTTAGATAAAGTTTGGCATCTGAAGCTCTACAGGCAACTCCTGCATACTTTCCTAAATTATGAATACTTGACGGATATCTCGCCATTAGATCTTCATAACCCTGCTTTAACTTATTCCAATATGGAGGTACATTTAGACTCTGATTAAATGGAATGCCACTTGAATCGTCAACAAGCCAGTATAAGCGCGCATACATTCCATCGCCTTCAAAACCCTTAGTCTTTTGTGCGACTTGAACGGCAAAATTCTCATAAGAATTAATATCGCCATACCATTTTGGTTGATAATATCTAGCCATTGCAAAATAGATATTGTGGTATTGCGGGTACTTGGCTGTGCCTTCATCAAAAATTGCTTTTAACGCAGACTCTTTATCACCGATCGCCACCATTGAATCAAGCATACGAGCGTACACAGCAGGACAAGCATTGTCTTTCTTTAATATTTCACTAAATATCTCCTTAGACTTTTGCATGCGCTCATGAAAAAGTTGCCAAGCCTCCTTCGATACACTTTTAGAATAGCCATTTCCACGAGCTTTCATTGCATAAGCATACCAATACACACCCTCTACAAACCTTGCTGATTCATCTACAGGAAATTCCACCTGCCATTTTTTAATTTTTACCAAATCCTTATCCCATGTATTCCATGCTCTAAAATTTACCTCCAGTCCATTCGCATACTGGGACAATTTCCAGCGCCCGTCAGGAAAACGTTCTTTACCTGCACACCAGCGTTTATAGGTTTCACTGAGAAGATTATAGTTTCCCTCATTAAACCCCCCTTGAACGATTGACTGACCCTGATGAAAGAATAACTGCTTATCTGAACATGGTATTGATTTCATTAGCTGCATATCAGTACATGTAGGAACAACTGGGACCTCCATGCTAGCACCAGAGACACCTATTTGCGCATAAGCAAAATTTTGTACAGCAAGGTAGAAAAAAAAGTAGCAAATTCCAAATTTTTTCATAATTAAACCTTTTTAAAAATTCAAGCAAAACATGATGAGATAATCCTTATTTTTTATAGCGTTTCTTTTTACTTTGTTTATCCAACTCGCGCAGGTGTGCGAGTTTTTCCTGAATTTTTAATTCCAACCCACGCTCGACCGGTTGGTAATAACGGGTTTGCGCAATATCTTCTGGCAGATAATTTTCACCCGCCGCATAAGCACCTGGCTCGTCGTGAGCGTAGCGATATTCGGCACCGTAATCCATGCTCTTCATTAGTTTGGTCGGAGCGTTGCGTAAATGAACGGGAACATCGTAAGCCGGTTGGGTGCGCACGTCGGCCATGACTTGATTGAACGCATTATACACAGCATTACTTTTGGGTGCGCAGGCCAAATAAACCACTGCTTGGGCGATAGCCAACTGCCCTTCCGGGCTACCCAGTCGCTCTTGCACATCCCATGCAGATAAGCACAGCGGCAACGCACGTGGGTCGGCATTACCTATATCTTCGCTCGCCATACGCACGACACGGCGGGCGATATAAAGTGGATCGCAGCCGCCATCAAGCATTCTTGCCAACCAATACAGGGCGCCATCGGGCGATGAGCCGCGCACTGATTTATGCAGCGCCGAAATTTGTTCGTAGAAAATGTCACCACCTTTATCGAAGCGGCGCACATCCGACGCCAATACTTCGGCAATCACCTGTTCATTGATGACT
>DQHS01000151.1 GCA_003524365.1 Cellvibrio sp.
GCCAGTGTGCTTATCCCGCTGCGCGGGCAAAACCATCAAGCGCTGGCGGATAAATTGCGTGCGGTAGATGGTGTGGCCGAAGGCGTGATAGTCGCCTCGGAAAACACCGTTTATCTAAAGGTTGACCAGCGTCGCGTGGATCGCAAACAACTAGCGGCAATTGTGGATGAAGTGGCGTAAAGAGTGGTGTAAAGTGTTTGGCGCCCCGCAGGGGGCAATAACCATTAACTTGAAAGTCGCCGACGTACAAAAACAGAAGGCGAATACACGGTAAATCAAGAGGAATTCATTATGGCTCGTGGTATTAACAAAGTAATTTTGATCGGCAATATCGGGCAAGACCCCGAAGTGAAATATATGCCCTCCGGCGGCGCCGTCACCAACGTCAGCGTGGCTACCTCGGAGACATGGAAGGACAAAAATACCGGTCAACCGCAAGAGCGTACTGAATGGCACCGTGTGGTGTTTTTTAATCGTCTGGGCGAGATCGCGGGCGAATATCTGAAGAAAGGCTCGAAGGTGTACATCGAGGGCGCATTACGCACCCGTAAATGGCAAGCGCAAGACGGCACTGATCGCTACACCACTGAAATTGTGGCCAGCGAAATGCAAATGCTCGATGGTCGTGGTGAAAACTCGGGTATGGGTAGCGGTGCAGGTATGGGTGTAGCCGCTATGTCAGAAGGTTTCGACCAGACTCCGCAGTACAACAATGCTCCCGCTAAGGGTGGTCAACCGGCCGTGCGTGCAGTGCCACAGTCTGCACCGCAGCAAAATACACCGCCACAGCAACCTGCCGGTTTTGATTCGTTTGATGACGATATTCCCTTCTGACGACTGGCGAATACTTTGCTATCTTTCACGGGGCGCACTTACATCAAGTTGCGCCCTGTTTCGTTCTGGATCGCGGTTAAATCCAATCAATAATAATTAATGGGAGATTTCTCCATGTCGGCTCAAACTCAATTTTTTTCTACTGTGTTTATTCTTAAAAATCTGGCAATGCTCGTGTTTGTAGCGCTTTGTAGTTCCTGTGTAGTAGCTGCAGAAAAATCATCGAGCACTACTGCAGTCACGCCAATCAAATTATGGAACGGTAATAAAACCGAATCGCGCCAGCAATATGAACGCGAGGTATTAGAGGCTGCGCTCAAGGCAACTAACGCATCGCACGGCAACTGGAAACTACAGGAAGATTTAACGGATTATCCGCTCGCCGCCGATGAGGCCAGTGTATTTCGCAGTAAAGGTTTTGATATTTTCGGCACTGTGGCAGGCAATACTAAATTAGCGAACGAAAAGAAAATTTTGATTCCCCTGCCGCTAATGAAAGGATTGTTGGGCTATCGGGTTTTAATTATTCGTGCGACCGACAAAGAAAAATTTGCTGCGATTAAATCCGCACAACAATTACAACAGCTGCGTATGGGAATTCCCAGCACATGGGCCGATGCGGAATTATTTCGCCACAACGGTTACAAGGTGGAAGAGAAGGGCAGCTTCGATGATCTTTTCACGCGCTTGGAAAATAACGAATTCGATTATGTAACCTTCGGCGCTAACGAAGTCACCGGTGTATTTAACGAGCGTGCCGTCAAATCTGGTAAGTTGATGGTGGATTCGTCGCTGTTGGTGTTCTATCCGTTTCCATTGGTGTTTTATGTTAATCCCGACAAGAAGACGCTCGCGGAGCGTGTGACGAAGGGACTGCAAACAATTAGTGGTAATGGCGAGTTGGATAAGATTTTTAATCGCTATTTTGCCACTGATTTAACCGCAGTCAATTTGCCCTCCCGTAGGATGATCCAACTGAGCAATCCGATCCTGCCCGCCGAAATGGCAGATTTCACACTCGCCCTCTAAATCTCGCCAATGATAAATGTCATTGGTTTCTGATGACATTGGCCGCTGTTGCGGCCAGTGTTTCGCCCGCTATCCTGTATTCATAAAAACACACCACAGGTAAGGATATGTGCTGGAGACTGAAAACCCCTATGCTCAAGCTTGAGTCTTGCATGATAATGCCTGCAGTACCTCCACAGATTTTCCTCCAGACGACAACGAGCAGAGCACATTGTGACAAATAAAGACGAACTCCTATCGCAATTACGTATCAACCGTGATCAGCAGCCAGAAGGCAATGGCAAGGCGCGACTATGGATCGGCATAGCGGCCGTGATCGCCGTTGTAGTGGTTGCCTTTAGTTTGCTGGGCGAGCCGGCACCAATCAAAGTACAAGTCGAAATGGCGCGCATGGCAGTACCTGATTCCTCTAGCGCTACGGTACTTGATGCCACCGGTTATGTCGTAGCACGGCGCACGGCAACTGTGTCATCCAAAGTCACCGGTAAGGTTGCAGAAATTTATATCGAAGAGGGTCAGCAAGTCGAAAAAGACCAAATCGTTGCACTGCTGGATGATTCCAATACTCGCAAGTCGTTTGAACTAAGCAAGGCGGAATTGCATTCGGCAAAAACCCAGGTCGCCGAAACGCAAGCGCGTTTGACCGAGGCGAAATTAACACTGGAACGCAATACTGAAATGGCGCGTCGCCAGCTAATTAGTGCAGCGGCCTTGGACAAGGCCCGCGCAGATTTTGAATCCCTGCGTGCGCAATTAAATTCACGCGAAGCCGATATTGCCGTGAGCGAAAAGCGTTTGGCGATGCAGCAGCAAAATTTGGATGACTTAACTTTGCGCGCGCCTTTTACCGGTGTGGTCATCAGCAAAGATTCGCAGGCAGGGGAAATGATTTCGCCGATCTCAGCTGGCGGCGGTTTTACCCGCACAGGTATTTGTACCATTGTGGATATGGCATCGCTCGAAATTGAAGTAGATGTTAATGAAGCCTACATTCAGCGCGTGCGTGTCGATCAGTTTGTGCAGGCGGTATTAGAGGCTTATCCAGATTGGAAAATTCCAGCGAAAGTGATCGCGATTATTCCAACTGCGGATCGCCAAAAAGCTACGGTAAAAGTGCGTATCGGTTTCCAGGTAAGTGACGCGCGCATTCTTCCGGATATGGGGGTGAAAGTCGCCTTTATGAATGCGGAGCCAATAGTAGAAGAAAAACCCAAAGAGCCGCTGGGTGTGCGCGTGCCGATTACCGCTGTGCGTTCTGAAGGTGAAGATAAATTTATTTTTGTGGTGAAAGACGGTGTTGCCGAACTGCGTAAAGTAACACTGAACGCCAGCTATGGAACCGATATATATATTGGTAGCGGCTTGCGTGCGGGTGAAGATTTTGTAGTGGAAATCACCCCGGAATTAAAAGATGGCGCCAAGGTTGAGTTTTAGTAAATGTATCGCTGGCTGCATTGCGGCCAGCACAGCCGAATAAAAATAAAAAATATTTTTCTGTTTTTTTCTATTTCTGTATTTCGCTTCACTGCTTTCCGCGACTTATTTATCAATCACTTGTTCTGGTCTAACGTCTTGGAGGATCTATGACGGCTCACGCAACTCAAACACTGGCCACTGGCGAACTGTTGGTGCAATTAAAAGGTATTGCCAAGGCGTATAAAAAAGGCAAAGAACAAGTCAACGTATTGGCCAAACTTGATCTGGATATTCGGCGTGGGGATTTTCTTGCGCTAATGGGGCCATCCGGTTCAGGTAAAACCACGCTGCTCAATTTGCTCGGTGGTTTGGATAAACCCAGCGCCGGCGAGTTGATAATTGGCGGCCAGAGGTTGGATCAAATGTCTTCGTCGCAACTCACGAAATGGCGCGCACGTCACGTTGGTTTTATTTTCCAATTTTATAATTTGATGCCGGTATTAACCGCTGAAAAAAATGTCGAGCTGCCATTGCTGTTGACTAGTTTGTCGAGCAAGCAGCGCAAGCACCACGTGGCGGCGGCATTGGAATTGGTGGGCCTGTCCGACCGCGCCAAACATTACCCGAGTGAATTGTCAGGTGGGCAGGAGCAGCGTGTGGCGATTGCACGTGCGCTGGTGAGTGATCCGGATTTATTATTGTGTGACGAACCCACAGGCGATTTGGATCGCGCGACTGCGGATGAAATTCTCTCCCTGCTGCAAACCCTGAATCAGCAGCAACAAAAAACCATCATTATGGTAACGCATGACCCACGCGCAGCAGATCACGCGCGTCATATTTTGCATATGGACAAAGGTGCGTTAGTCAACAATGGTCAGGTTACTGATACGGGGCACTAATTATGTATTACTTACAATTTTTATTAAGTAATCTCGGGCGCAAAAAAGCCCGCACAATCTTAACAGTGTTGTCGATCATGATCGCATTCTTGCTCTTTGGTTTGCTGCGTAGTTTGGCGGCGGCGTTTGATCAGGGTGCAGAAATTGCTGGTGAAGATCGATTGGTCAGTATCAACAAAATCAGTTTGATCCAGCCGTTACCAGAATCCTATCTGCCAAGAGTAAATGCACTCGATGGAGTGGATAAGGCCACCTCGGCCAATTGGTTTGGCGGTTATTATCAAGACCCGAAAAATCAGTTTCCGCAATTTCCCGTTATCGCAGAAGACTATTTTGAAATTTACAAGGAAATGATTTCGTTACCGGATGAGCAGATGCAAGCCTGGAAGAAAAACCGCATCGGCGTAGTAATCGGTAAAGCATTGGTAGATAGATTTAAATGGAAAATTGGTGACCGTATTCCACTAATGGGTATGTTTCCCCGCGAGGGCGGCAGTACCAGCTGGGAATTTGTTATCGAAGGTATTTATGAGGCAAAAAGTAAAAGCGCTGACACCAGCGCCATGCTGATCCACTACGATTATTTTGATGAGGCGCGTCAATATGGTAAGGGTGATTTGGGCTGGTTAATTATTCGAGTTAAAGATCCCAAACAATCCGCACAAGTTGCAGCAGCAGTAGACGCACTCTTTGCCAACTCGCCCGCTGAAACCAAAACCAGCAGCGAAAAAGATTTTGCAAAATCCTTTGCAAAACAGTTTGGCGATATAGGTTTAATCACCACGCTGATTCTGGGTGCGGTATTTTTTACAATGTTGTTAGTCGCAGGAAATACCATGGCGCAATCATTTCGTGAGCGGATTCCGGAATTGGCGATTCTAAAAACCCTCGGCTTTTCTGATTTGGCGGTGATGATTATGGTGCTGGCAGAAGCTATTTTAATTTCATTAATTGGCGGTTTGGCTGGATTGTTTTTAGCGAAATTTTTTATCGGCGGTGCCGCTGAGTCATTGGCTGCGACCTTACCGGGATTAAATTTATCAAACGCCATGATGCTGTTCGGTGTCGGCCTTATGTTCTTGTTTGGTCTGCTCACTGGCATTATCCCCGCGCTGCAAGGCTTGCAGCTCAACATAGTTGCCGCATTGCGGAGGCGTTAATCATGTTTAATGCATTTACTCAAATTATTGTTATTACGCTTATGAATCTGCGCAATTTGCCGCAGCGGTTAGGCACATCTTCGGTGGCCGTATTTGGCGTGGCTTGTGTAGTGGGCGTTTTTATCGGCGTGCTGTCTATGGCGAGCGGTTTTCAACGCACCATGGTGAGTGCCGGTGCAGACGATGTATTAATCATGATGCGCGCTGGTGCAACATCGGAGATGAGCAGCGGTATGGGTTATGACCAAACACAATTAATTGCCAATTTACCCGGCATCGCCAAGCGTGACGGCAAGCCGCTGAGTTCACCGGAATTGTTTGTGATAGTCGATATTCCCATGCGCACCAAAGATAGCAATGCGAACGCACCACTGCGCGGTGTCGAGCCTATGGCATTTGAAGTGCGTAAGTCATTTAAAATTATTGAAGGGCGCAATTTTGAGCCAGGAAAAAATGAATTAATAGTAGGGCGCGGCGCACAAAAACAATTTGCGAATCTGGCGGTGGGTTCAGTGGTTAAATTTGGCCAAACGGAATGGGCCGTCGTGGGTGTGTTCGAATCCGGTGGCGGTTTGGCAGAATCGGAATTGTGGTGCGATGCAAAAATTTTGCAAAACGCCTATCGTCGTGGCAATAGCTATCAAATTGTGCGCGTTAAGCTGGATGATAAAAAAGATTTCGAGACGGTAAAAGCGGCCATCGCTGCCGACCCAAAATTTAATCTCGATGTGAAACGTGAAACCGATTATCTCGCCGAGCAATCGGAGCCGCTGAGTAAATTTATTAAAATGGTCGGTTATCCGCTCGCATTTTTGATGGCGCTCGGTGCAATTTTTGGAGCGGTTAATACCATGTACACATCGGTGTCTAATCGTACCCGTGAAATTGCCACCTTGCGTGCAATTGGCTTTGGGGCGACACCGGTTGCTATTTCAACGCTCGTGGAATCGCTGGTGTTGGCGGTTATCGGCGGCCTTATTGGCTCAGTGATTGTGTATCTTGTCTTTAATGGCTATACAGTCTCCACCTTGAATTTTGCGAGTTTTAGTCAGGTGGTGTTTGATTTTGCCGTCACACCTGATCTGTTAATTCAAGGTGTAATTTTTGCAATGGTAATCGGTTTTATCGGCGGTTTTTTCCCTGCGATTCGCGCTGCGCGTTTACCGGTTGCAACCGCTTTACGAGAGGTGTAGTGACTTGACGGACAAAAAACCGCTGTTAATCGCAGCGTTTTTTTTGTATCAAAATGATAGAAAGTGATGTGTTTGATTTAACGCGTGTTTTTCTATCAAGCTTGTACATTCAATTTTAAACAAGCTATATTTCTCTGCCTGTCGTGATGGGAGGCACCTTTGGCTCGCAAGGCTAAGCAGCTTTACCAATGAGATTAATAGCCGATTGCTCCCCACTCTGTTCATGATCCATCGGGTTTGCTATTAATGTTGATCGGCGGTATCGCAGTATTTTGTAGCAGAAGATTTCAACAAAAAGGAGTGTGACATGAGGTTATCATTATTAATCGTTATCGGAATTTTTATTACGGGTTGTAGCTCGCAGCCGGTTAATAAAAGTTTTGCAATTAACACTATTGAAGAATCAGAGTTGGGTTATATAGAAACAAAAAAAATTGATAAGTTTGTGGTCAAAAATGCGCAGCAATTAAAACAATTTAATAAAGTTATTTTGTTTGCTACGCAATTTGACAAGTTAACCCTTTCTGAGGCTGCCAATAAAAAAATGGCAAATAGTTGGAGTGATTCGACGTGGAAAGAGATGGATGCTATCTGCCAACAGTTAGATGATTTTGCTCAAAAGATCTTCCGCGAAGGCGGGGAATTTGTGCCGGTCAAACAGGGGGGTGATGACGTCTTGGCAATTCAATTTACACTGGTTAACTTTATGCCATATTCAGAGCGTTATAAAGATGCAGGTATGGATACGGTGGGTGCCCAATCAAATAATGCGGGTGTGGGTTTGGTCACTGTACGCGGCATACTGGCTAACGCAAAGTCGGGCGAGTTGGTGGCGGTTCTTGAGGAGACATTGGAAGTAAACGCGCGTACGGCCACTATGGGCAATTTGGCGGGTGTATATGACAGTAACAATAAAGCTGCGCAAACCTTGGCTTGGCGCAGGACATTTCGCCGTTTCTTAGGGGATCTACACAAGGAGCTTATGACTTTGAAGTACGCCCAGATCGCGCAACATCCCTAGTCTGTCCATCCTCGCTGTACGTAAAAAGGGGGTTGATGTAGTATCGGTCCCTTATTGCAATAAGCGCCAAAACAACAATTACAACAAAAATGGAATCACAGCGAGGGTAAACAAGTTGAAAGACGATAAACCCACATCCTTTGATATTGCTTTCCGCGCAGGGGTGTCCCAGTCCACCGTCTCCCGCGCCCTGCGTAATAGCCCCTTGGTTAATGAAGAGACCCGTCTCAAAGTTCAGCAAATTGCCCGCGAACTGAATTACAAAGTGGATAAAAACGCGAGCAGCCTGCGCTCCCAACAAACCAAAACTATTGCCCTTTTATTGTGCGAGGATCAGGGCACCGGCAACTCGCTAATCAATCCTTTTTTTCTGTCGATGCTCGGTAGCATCACCCGTGCAACGGCTGCTCGCGGTTTTGACTTATTGATCTCTTTTCAGCAATTTAGCGAGGACTGGCATGCGGATTATGAAGATGCTAACCGCGCTGATGGCATTATCTTTTTGGGTTATGGCGATTACGAAACCTTCGTAAAAAAGCTCACCTATCTCACCGAAGTAGGCGCCCATTTTATTACTTGGGGGCCGGTACTTGAAGGTCAGCCAGGCGTGTCGATTGGCTGTGATAATTTCAACAGCGCCTACAATGCCGCACAACATTTGCTCGCGCTAGGCCGAAAAAATATTGCATTCCTCGGCGATGTTTCAGAACACAGCCCCGAATTTGCCGACCGCTATCACGGCTTCTGTAAGGCGCTGCAAGAAGCGGGTATTGAAGTAAACCCCAAGTTGCAAGTTGCTGCAGAAACGTCTGAAGAAGAAGGTTACAAGGCTACGCTGAGTTTACTGCAACGTCGTCTGCCTTTTGATGCAATTTTTGGCGCGAGCGATTTAATTGCGATAGGTGCAATGAAGGCATTGGAAGAAGCGGGAATGCATATCCCGAATGATGTTGCCGTTATGGGCTTCGATGATATTCCCATGGCCTCCTACACTCATCCACCACTATCCACCGTACAACAAGATACGCTGCTCGCGGGTGAATTATTGGTTGAGAATTTATTGCTATTGGTTGATGGCGAAAGACCAGAGTCGATGTTGCTGCCAGCGAAATTAATGGTGCGTGGGTCTTGTGGGGCTAAGCCGGTTAAGAAATAAATTTAAATTTCGATAGGAAAAAACCTGCCGATTATTCATCTGCAGGTTTTTTTATTTACGTAGAGAATTTTTTTAATGCCCCTGTACAACCAATTCCCCTTCGTCCCCCGCATCCTGCACAAAATACACCGAAATAGCCCCGAGAATCATACACACACCAGCGAGCACCAAAATATAAATTGCCTCGTTATTAAATATATACTTCAAAATTTGCCCCGCTACTAAGCCCGATACAATTTGTGGTGCGGCAATCGTGAAATTAAAAATTCCCATATACACACCGGTTTTATCGGCCGGTAATGAGCCTGCAAGAATGGCGTAGGGCATGGCGAGGATGGCTGCCCAGGCGATGCCGACGCCGATCATGGGGATTAATAAATCCAGTGCGCCCTGCGGAACATCGACTTCCGTTAACCACAAATTCACATGCACGACTTCCGCGTTTTGAAACAGAATAAAACTCATATATCCCAGACCGCCCGCGAGTAGCGAAAGCGAGTAGGTGAGTTTGCGTCCAAAACGATTGGCTATGCGCGTAAGCACAATCGAAAACAATGCAGCGAACAACGAATAGGCCGCGAAAATAATCCCGACCCAATCACCTGCGGCGCCTTTTGCTGCGGCAATTTCCGGTGGGATTGTATCGAGTGAATGCAAATAATCGGCATCAAACCATTTGGCTTCTATTCCCCAAATATATTGGGTGATCGCCGGTGTGGTGTAGACCCACATAATAAATAACGAAAACCATGAGAAGAATTGCACCACGGCGAGCTGGCGCATGGTTTTAGGCATATTAATAAATAATTGCCAGAAATTGGCGAGGCGAGTTCCCAGAGACGGTTTAATTGTTGGTGCTGCGGTTGCGGTTATACCTTTGTAGCGATTGTAATCAGCAGGTGCATATTCTTTGGTGCGAATTACCGTCCAAAGCACGGTGAGGAAAAGTGCACTGGCGCCGATATAAAACGCCCAAGTAACCGTAGGGGCGACCTCGCCTTTAGGTGCGGTATTTTCCAGCCCGATCACATTGGTGAGCACAAAAGGCAGTATGGAGCCGATTACTGCGCCGATATTAATTAGCAGTGCTTGGATGGAATAACCGAGCGTGCGCTGTTCATTGGGTACCATATCGGAAACTAACGCGCGGAAGGGTTGCATGGTGACATTAAATGCCCCATCCATTAACGCCAGCATTAACCCGCCAAATAACATGGGTGTGATGAACGCAACAAAGAGCGATGCGTTGGGCATTAACAGCATCCCTGCGGCGGCGGCTATAGCACCACCAAGAATATAAGGACGACGACGACCAACACGGTTCCAGGTGCGATCAGAGGCGGCGCCGACGATGGGTTGTACTAACAAGCCCATAATCGGTGCGGCGAGCCAGAAGAGAGAGAGCGAGTGCAGATCAGCACCCAAATCGGAGAGTACGCGGCTGACGTTAGCGTTTTGCAATGCAAATCCGAGTTGTACCCCTAAGAAGCCGAAACTGACGTTCCAGACTTGCCAGAAGGGAAGGGTGGGTTGTTTCATCGTGTTGTTGCCTTTGTTATACATTTATTTTTAACTTAAAAGCATGGATCCGCGCGTTCGCGAGGATGACGACTTCCATACGAATTAAATCTGTTCTCGTTCCCAAGCTCCGCTTGGTAATGCATATGCTGCGTATATTTATTTAATAAAAACCCTTCAGTTTTTTGACTCTAACTTTTTTGCGCTCCATCTACACTCCCAAGCAGAGCTTGGGAGCGAGGACAGTTTAAAAATTATTTTACATAGCGCGCTTCGGTACTCGCATTTCTGTCCCAAACCTTGCCATCGCTGTAGCTACGCAACAATTTCACATACTCCGCGTGGGTCCAGGCGAGTGGGGTTGCCCCGTTGGTGCCTTCGCCGATTTGATAATTATAGGCGGCATTACTGCCGACGCCGTCCCACACTTGCTCCGGTAGCATCATGCCTTCGTTAGCGAACAATTCCATGGCTTTTACATAGGTATTGCGCAGTTTTTCTATATCGACGTTGCTGTCAGTTTTTGCCAATTGCAACTCATAGTGACCGCGCTCGCCGGTAAAAAATGGCCAGACACGGCCGCGCCCTTGGGTGGAGTTATTTGCTTCAACATAACCCAGACCAGTTATTAAATCTTCACCGTAGCCATCGATACCGTAGCGGCGCCAGCCGGGGAACGTACCTTCAACACCAGCGAAGGTGAATTCATATTTGGTGCGCAACAAATCGGGTAATTTCAGGTTGTCGTATTCGGGTAGGGTTTCAAGAATTTTTGCGTCGTTGGCGGCGCGCACACCGTAGCGCACTAATTCCAAAAATCCGCCATCAATTACTTGTGATTCATCGCCAACGGTTTGCGCGTTGCGGGTGTCTAGCGCGCCTTTATCATTCGGATCTTCATTGGCATTGATGCGCAAATAGTAATTACCGTTACCTTGTTCACCGGTGAGAGAGCCAGCGGTGGTGTAAGTGCGTGCTTCCAATTCACTGGAATATTTATCGGCTGCTGCAAGATATTTTTTGGCGCCTTCTGCGTCGCCCGCTTGGGTGGCTATATCTGCTGCAGAAACCAATCCTGCGATAATCGCTGCAGTAGTCGATGGCGAATAACCTTGTTGCTCTTCCCAGCGCTCCTGCTGCGTATAAGGTGGTTTGATAGTGGTGTCATTCCACATGATTTTAACTGCGCCGCCATTTACCAAAAAATCTGCTGCGGGCTTCAACATTTTTTGATACCAGCTGGAAATTTCTGTATCGCTCAAAATGCCCTCTTTCCACAAACGCCAACCGAGCATGAGTGGCATGCCGGTTTGGTCGAGCTGTACACCTACCCACTCAGGCTCACCATCGACATGGGTTTTTTGCAGGAACCAACCGGGTGTGCCGCTATAACCAGCAATTTTTTCACTCGCTTGTACTTGCTGTAAATATTCAAACGCAATGCGTGGGGATTCAGTATCACCCAACGCGAGCATAGCCATGGCGACTTGATAGAAATCGCGCGGCCAAACGGCTTTGTATCCAGTTGCCGATTTTTCTGCGGATTTGGTGTCGCCCCAAGGATTGGAAAGCGAAGCGATAAATGCACCAGCGTGGGTTTTATCTTCTTGCGCTTTTAATACCATTGCGCTGGTGTAAAGCAATTTTCCGCCGTCAGTTGCCGTGGCTGATAATTTTTCCAATGCGGGTAGCGATTGCAAAAAATCTTGCCAGCCAATCGCATCTCCATCGCCGTTGTAATGCGCGAGTACTTTTTCATAACCGGTAGTGAGAGTTTTTTCCGCAGCTGCGGCACTTTCTGTTGGGTTTTTACCAAAACCTAATGCCAAATCCCATTGCGCGCTTTCGCCATTTTTTACAGCCGGCATTTGCAAAGTGAAGGCGACATTGCCTTTGCTGG
>DQHS01000185.1 GCA_003524365.1 Cellvibrio sp.
GTGTGATAGGTGTGGATGGTGCGGCCTTTAAATGCGGCGATGGTGTCTTCCACAAAACCCGATTCATTGAGGGTGTCGGTGTGGATGGCGACCTGAATATCGTACTTATCGGCCACGCTCAAACAGCAGTCGATAGAGGCGGGCGATGTGCCCCAATCTTCGTGCAGTTTTAAGCCCATCACGCCCGCTTTGATTTGCTCTTCCAATGCCTCGGGCAAACTCGCGTTGCCTTTGCCCAGAAAACCAAAATTCATCGGGAAAGCTTCCGCCGCCTGCAGCATTTTGCCGATGTGCCATGGCCCCGGCGTGCAGGTGGTGGCATTGGTGCCAGTGGCTGGCCCGGTGCCGCCGCCAATCATGGTGGTAACGCCGCTCATCAAGGCTTCTTCGATTTGTTGCGGGCAGATGAAATGGATGTGCGCATCAACGCCGCCTGCAGTAACTATATTGCCTTCGCCTGCAATAATTTCCGTGCCCGGCCCGATTTCAATGGTGATACCCGGTTGGATATCGGGATTGCCCGCTTTGCCGATGCCGCTGATGCGGCCATTTTTGATCGCGATATCAGCTTTGACTATGCCCCAATAATCGAGAATCAGCGCATTGGTGATAACGGTATCGGGTGTATCGGCGCAGCTGGCCTGGCTCTGCCCCATGCCATCGCGGATGACTTTACCGCCGCCGAACTTCACCTCTTCACCGTAAATGGTGTGGTCGTGTTCCACCTCTATCCAGAGTTCGGTATCTGCTAAACGCACGCGGTCGCCGACCGTGGGGCCGAACATCTCGGCGTAGGCGCGTTTACTCATAGTTTGAGTGGATGTTTTTTTAGTTGTCATCTTTTACAGGCTCCCCATTACGTCGCCGCGAAAACCAAATACCCGACGGCGTCCGCTCAGCGCGACCAGTTCGACCTCGCGTGTTTGCCCCGGCTCAAAACGCACAGCGGTACCGGCGGCGATATTCAGGCGAAAGCCTTTGGTATCGGCGCGCGCAAATACCAGCGCCGCATTGGTTTCATAAAAGTGATAGTGGCTGCCCACCTGGATCGGACGGTCGCCGGTATTGGCCACCGATACCGTAATGACCTCGCGGCCGGAATTGAGCGCAATACTGCCTTCAGCTATTTGATATTCACCGGGAATCATCGTGGGTTTCCTTGGCAATTAAACAATCGGGTTATGGACGGTGACTAACTTTGTACCGTCGGGAAAGGTGGCCTCAACCTGCACTTCGTGCACCATCTCGGCAATACCTTCCATCACATCGTCCACTGTTAATAAGGTGCGGCCATAGGCCATGAGTTCAGCCACGGTTTTACCGTCGCGCGCGCCTTCAATAATTTCAAAACTGATGAGCGCGATGGATTCGGGATAATTCAATTTCAAGCCGCGCGCCCGCCGCCGCTCGGCTAGCTGTGCGGCGCTGAATAACAGCAACTTGTCTTTTTCGCGTGGGGTTAACTCCATGGCGTGCCTCTGACTGAAATAAAAAGTGACTGAAATAAAAAGTGACTGAAATAAAAAAGTGACTAAATTGAAAATAAGTAAAAAATTATGTGAACCAAATTCGCGGTGATACGGCGGGTTTGTTAATCATTAATGGCCGCAATGTTTGCCACAACAATTCAAAGCCGCGCCGACAGTGACTGGCGGAATCGCCGAGATAACGCGCAATAAACAAATCGTCTTTTTGCGTGAGGCCCCAAGCATGAGTGCCGAGCGCGATTGTCTGTTCAAGCATCTCCGTCAATTCCTGCCGCTGTTCGCGCACGGTGCGCAGGGTCATGATAAAAGTCCCCATGCTGTTGTGCCCGCCCAAACCCCAGGCACTGGCCTGCAGGGCGCCGCCGCCTTTCACGAGGTTGCGTTCAATCAATAGCGGAATTCCCTCGCGTACAATGCGAATCATCTGCACACATTCACCGGAATCAAAAGTGAGCTGGTTGGCCGGGCGACCAAAACAGACCATATCCCAAAACATCAATTTTGCGTCTGCTTGTAGTTGTATGTCGGATTGCAAGAGCGCATTCGCACCGTTGAAGACAATGGTTTCTTGCGGCAGCCATTCCAGGCAAGCGCCTGTAGCGACGCTTAACGATACCCGTTGCTGTTGCTTTTCAGCAGCATTTTTTACTCCATAGACTTTACCTGCGGAGGGTGTAGTCACCAACGCGAGGCTGTCGCTATCGACCTGCACATTAATGCGCAACTCATCGCCCAGTACCAAGCCGCCCGGCGGGTGCAGCAAATAAACGTGGCAGCAATCCGCCTCAGGATAAAACGGTTTGAGCACACGCAAAGGGCCGCAGTGAATGTTCTCAACCATCCGCGTAACGCCCCGCCGTAGTGCAAAGCCGAGTGTCAAACTGGCATGCCAGTGGCGGGTGATGGTAGGTGCTGCTTTAAATTGAGCTGTCATTTGGGTCGCTTGTTCATTGCTGTAGGCATGTGTCAGACAAGATTTGTACCATGTCCGCAGTGCGTTGAAATCTGGCTCTCATGGCAATAGGGCAATCAGAGTGCATATTTTTGGTGCACAACTAGGGGTCAGGGAACCATGGCTGATCCGTTATGGTGCGTGTCGTGTAATAAGCTTTAATTCCGTGCGAGTGAACTCTGTGTTAATTTGCCGTTCTTACACGCGGCGGCGCATAGGTCAGCCGCGAATAAAAATGTTTGGGAAGTGAATCCAACAGGATGAAGGGCGCGTCCAACCCGATAGCGCCCGACAAGTCACGGCCACACGATTGGGAAATCATATGGATAGCCTGCAAGAAATTCTTTATAGCCTGCGCCAGAATAAATTGCGCACGGGGCTTACGGCCTTTGGTGTGTTCTGGGGCATTCTGATGTTGATCCTGCTGCTCGGTGCCGGGCGGGGGATGGAAAAAGCCTTTGCCGATGGCTGGAGTAACGATGTTGCTGATTCCATCTGGATATTTCCCAGCACTACCTCAGTACCCTATATGGGTTTACCGGTTGGCCGTCAAATCGAACTCAACGAACGGGATATGGCGGCAATTCGCCAGCAAATTCCCGGTGTACGTTTTCTTTCCAGCGAAAATCCGCTCGGCTCTTTTATCAATTCTGATGTCTCGGTGACCTATGGCCCCAAGTCGGGCAGCTTTGGTGTGCTGGGTGTAGCGGATCAATATTTCAGTATTAAAGAAAAAGTGCGCTTTGATGATGGCCGCCGTTTAAATCGGTTGGATGAAGACAATAACCGCAAAGTAGTCGTGATAGGCACGCGCGTGAGTGAACGATTATTTACTACGCACGCTGAGGCCATCGGTAAGGAAATTCAAATCAACGGTATTTCATTCAAAGTCACCGGATTGTTTTTTGATAAAGGCAATCAGGGGCGCATGTCCGAGCGTGTTTATATTCCGGTAACGGCATTTAAAAAAGCGTTTGGTGGCGGGCAGCGAGTGGATTTAATTACGGTGCGTCCAACCGAAGGTGTCGATGGTATAAAACTCGAAGAAGAGATTATAGCCCTGCTGAAACAGCGCCACAAAATTGCCCCGGATGATGTGCGCGCAATTGAAGTCAGCAACAAAGCGCGAGAGGCAGCTGAGCTCAATGCCATGTTCGCTGGCCTGAATATGTTTATCTGGTTGGTGGGTATCGGCACTTTGCTCGCCGGGATTGTCGGCGTTAGCAACATCATGATCATCACTGTAAAAGAGCGCACCCGTGAAATTGGTATTCGCAAAGCACTGGGCGCGAATCCCGCCTCCATTGTTGGCAGCTTATTGTTTGAATCCATATTGGTGACAGGCATAGCGGGTTACAGTGGTTTGGTACTGGGTGTTGCCATTCTTGAAGGCGTGTCGGCACTGCTCACCAAAATGAATATTGAGTTGCCGTTTTTTCGCCAGCCGGAAATCGATATGGGTGTTGCGGTAAGTTCATTACTGCTGCTGATCGGTGCCGGTGTTATCGCCGGGTTAATGCCAGCGTTGCGTGCAGCGCGCATCACACCCACTGAAGCTATGAAAGCCGAATAAAGGAATGAGTTATGTTTGATTGGGATAAATGGCAAGAAATTATTATCAGCTTACGTAAACAGAAATTGCGCACGGGCTTAACTGCCTTTGGTGTTTTCTGGGGCATATTTATGCTGGTAATTTTATTGGGATTTGGCACCGGTTTTGGAACCAAAATTGAAACAATTTTCGGCGATGCAAAAAGCGTTGTTATTTTTTGGCCATCCAATACCACCCAACTGGCATTTGAAGGTTTGGGTAAAGGCCGCGCGATCAAGTTTACCCCGGAAGATGTAGAGGCAATTCGCCAGTCTATTCCGGCAGTTCATCTGGTTGATGGCAAAAACAATCTCGGCAATTTCGGTGCAGCGCAATATATTGTCTATGGCAAAGAGAGCGGATCATTTTCCGTGGCGGGAACCCATGCAGGTTGGGAGCCGTTTGAATTTATTAAATTAATTGAAGGCCGATATATCAATCCATTGGATGAAAAAGAAAAGCGCAAAATTGCCGTAATTGGAACACGCGTAAAAGAAGTGTTGTTTAAAAGCGGTATTAATCCGATTGGTGAGTCAATTGATATAGGTGGTGTTAAATTTAAAGTAGTCGGGATTTATAAATCCAATGAACCCGATGGTTCACAGCAGGCGAATAGCCGCATCTTTCTGCCGAATGAAACCTTGCGCCAGGCATTTAACCAAACCGATTCCTTTCAGGTGTTGTTCTTTTCGCCGAAACCGGGATTCAGCGCTTTTGATCTGGAGCGCGACGTTAAAAAATTATTGTATGAGCGTAAAAAAATTCACCCTGATGATAGCGGTGTAATTGGTGGTTTTAATATGGAACAAAACTATCAACAGAATCGCGGCTTGGTAACGGGAATTTTGGGTTTTAGTTGGATGGTGGCGATAGGCACTATCATCGCGGGTGTTATCGGCGTGGGCAATATTATGTTGGTGGTGGTAAAAGAGCGCACCCGCGAAATTGGATTGCGTAAAGCCATGGGAGCGACGCCGACCAATATCAGTTTAATGATTATTCACGAGTCGTTAATTATTACGTTAATTGCAGGTTACGCTGGTTTAGCCGCAGGGGTATTTTTATTAGAGGGTATTCGTACTTTACTGGTAAAAACAGGGCAGGGCGATGGCATGTTTTCCTCGCCGTATATTGATATCAACATTGCACTCATGGCGCTGGCGGTATTGGTCGTTACCGGTGTGCTCGCTGCGCTGCTGCCCGCGATGAAGGCCGCTTCGGTAAATCCCATCACGGCGCTGCAAGATGAATAATGAGCTGAATAACAGCATAAATAGTAAAACGAATAAATTTTTCACCAGAGTGAATCCAAATACCGTCAATAGACATCCAATAGATCAATACAAGGCAATAGTTACAAATACCGCATGCTGACACTTGTCATTAGAGTATTAAGCCCGCGTAAATAAGCCGGACATTTGTGCAAAAGCCTCTAAGCTGTCGAACTAATTAATCAGGTACCACAGCAGCATAGATAACAGGAAGCTACCATGATCAAATTAAATAACATCCATAAATACTACCACTCCGGCGAGCAGCCGCTGCATGTGCTCAAGGGTATCGACCTGCATATCCACGAAGGCGAATTGGTATCGATTATGGGTTCCTCGGGTTCGGGTAAATCCACCCTGCTGAATATTCTCGGTATTTTAGATACACACGATAAAGGTGATTATTTTCTCGCTGGGCGTGAAGTTAAAAATCTGAAAGAAAAAACCGCCGCAAAAATGCGTAATGAATTATTGGGTTTTGTATTTCAGTCATTCAATTTATTGCCGTTTAAAAATGCCACCGAAAATGTAGCACTGCCGCTTTATTACCAAGGCGTTGGCCGCAAAGAGCGCAATTACCGCGCGGATCAATATTTGGAAATGGTTGGCCTGTCTAATCGCGCCAAACATATGCCCAATGAATTGTCGGGCGGACAAAAACAGCGTGTCGC
>DQHS01000220.1 GCA_003524365.1 Cellvibrio sp.
TCAAGTACGATTTCCCGGCAGCCTGGAATTCGCCAATTAATACGGGAATGCCTTTATCGACATACTGTTCTTTCAGCAGCTGGAACTCTGAGTCAGTGTATCCTTCTGCGGGAAAACCGACGTTCCGACTCGGGTTTCCCGCATAGTGGTAAGCCGAACCCCAAAAATATTTCGTATTGCCCCATGATTGATCGGTGTGGATGATCGTAAACAGCGAAGGCGTGTAGTTATGGTATTCGACCATTATACGATCGGGGGTTGAGTCTATTGGCATAGTGGTAAGCCACGAAAAGTGCCCACCGCCCTGCAGCACCAGCCAGCGATTGGTGTTGTTGCCGCCCACCGCGCGAACCGCATTAACGAACGTCTGGTAGTACGCCATCAGTGTGTTCATCTGGGTGGGGTTATGAGCATTGGGCTCGTTCGCAGCGGCAAAGAGCAGACGGTTGTCATAACCGGCGAACGCGGTTGCGATCTGGGTCCAGTAAGAGTGCATCTTCGCGTCTATTTCCGGATCGACTGTATTCCCGATGTTGTTTTCCATCCATCCGCCATCCCAGTGAATGTTGATCACGACATGCATTCCCGCAGCGATGCTCCAATCCACCGCCTGCTTGACCTGGGCCATGTATGCCGGATTGATCTGATAGGTGACAGGATCGGCATTGAAGTTCCACGCACAGGGGATGCGGACAGCGTTAAACCCGGCATTAGCAGCGGTGGTGAATACCGCTTGGGTGGGTGACGGGAAACCCCAGGTGGACTCGAAGGTGTTTCCGAGATTGAAGCCATAGGTGGGCGTCGGCAGCGGCGAGTTGGCACCGGATGAACTCCCTTGACTTGAGGAGCTCATTGCGCTGGATAAACTGGCTTCACTCGATGAGCTTATTTGACTTGAAGAGCTTATTGCACTGGATAAAGCAGCCTCGCTCGATGAAATCATTTGGCTTGAAGAACTCGCTTCACTCGATGAGCTGGCTTGACTCGATGAGCTGGCTTGACTCGATGAACTCGACTCACTTGATGAGCTGGTTTGACTCGATGAGCTCGACTCACTTGATGAGCCGGCTTCGATGTTATAAAGAACACCACGTCCGCCTCCTGAGAAGAAAACTCTGCCATAGACATTGTGGTCTGCAGCCATATGGCCTATTCCGCCAAACTGGTTGTTGTCATCGTTGATTCGAACCCAGGTTTCACCCATATCATCGGAGCGGTACGCCCCATAAATTCCATTGACGGTACCCCCCATAAAGACAGTCGCTGAATAGGCAGAGTCCGGAGCAGGTACACCCAGAGCAACAGCCTCGGCACCAAACATTACTGGTGCTTGCCATGATGGATCTCTACCGTCCCAAACCGATTGCATAGCGGTCAACTTGACCCAGGTAACACCAGAATCGGTGGAGCGAAACAGGCTATTACCATCAGCGATCCATACCTCGCCCTCAACATAGGGATTTACAGCAATACTGGTATCGTGAAAGTAATTACCACGCAGTGTGAGCGCTGAATCTGTGCTCTGTATGAAGGTCTGACCACCATCATGGGAGTAGAAGAACTTAGCGTCTGATGCTCTCCACCACGCACCACCATGGTCATAGGCATAAACTATGTCAGGGTTTTGGCGATCGGCAGCCATGTGATAACCACGATTCACACCTATTCCGGTCACCAGAGCAGGCAAATTAGTCACGTGCCAACTGACGCCATTATCCGTGGTGTAATAAGGAATTGAATTTGACTGGGCCCACACAAGCTGGCCCGGTGCGGACACCGCCACGTTAGACTGCCCGGAGTAGTTGCCCTCAAGTCCCGGTGGAAAGGATGGGAACGCACTCCATGTCACGCCGGCATCTAAAGAATATGAGCCCGGTGCATTGCCAGCGGGATGCCCGATAGTGGCAATGTACTCTGGGTTCGACCAGGCCATATCCACGCTATGCGCAGTACCTAATGCCAGGTTGCCTTTAGGCCCCAAGGTTGGCGTGGTTGTTAAGGAGGTATGTACCTGAGTACCGATATCCATAGAACTATTGAGCAGATAGTAAGGTGCACCTGCGGGCGGCGTTACCATCGCAACGCTGGCGGTCTCTTCTATCCCTTCAATCATTTCATACCAAATAGGATCAGGGTCTGAGGCATTCATGGTGTGCCAAACACCGCCGCCATGAACATGGAGAATGTGGTCAGGATTAGAGGGATCGATTTCAACATCATCAATCCAACCGGATACGTGACCATCGGGGACATGCGGTTTAAAGCCGGAGATTTCCCGCCAGGTAGCCCCTGCATCATCGGAGAGTGCAACGACAGGTACACCGTCCCAAAGCCCCCATGAATTTGTGATGCCCAAGGCAATGCGGGTGGTAGCACCCGTACCAGAAACAGACAGTCCGCCAAAACCGAAGCTTGTCCACTGCGTAGGATCATAACTTTTCAGCAGAGTCCATGTAGAACCATCGTATTTATACAACCGCGATGGGCCACCAGCACCAGGCCCAGCCCCCATAGTAAAGGCGACATAGAGCATGCCATCAGCGGCTCTCGTCATATGAGGAATGTGATAACCCGATATCGGTGTCTCTACACCAACCCAGGATTGGCCGCCATCGGACGACTTGTAAATGTTGTGTGGAAGGTCAGCAATTTCTGCATAGTCAGGCGAAACGGTCGCGTAGATCGATTGAGTAGCCGATCCACCACCAACGGACGAGGTATCAAAGAGTACGATACCCACACCCATTGGGCGAGTTAGCCATAACTCACCACCACTGTAATCCGACTCAGCCATGACCACCGGGGATAGACTTGTTACTTGGGACCAAGTCAGCCCACTGTCGGTACTTTTCCAGAGACCTGCCGTGCGAGTGCCATAGAACAGTGTCGATGGGAGGTTTGGATCCACCATCATGCGCTCGCCTATTGCCCGACCCTGATGGTTTGAACCAACAGGAAATGGAAGCTGAACATGAGTCCAGGTATCACCACGGTCTGACGATATAGAGAGTCTTCCGTTTCCATCGCCAATATATAAACCATTACTCATATAGACTTTATTATCGTCAGTTGGGTCGAGAGCCATAGTCTCTGATCCCATATAACGCCCCTCAGTCACGCCAAAGCTGTCGGTGATTGGAGTCCACTCGGTAGCATCATGATTCCAGCGATAAGCGCCGCCAATATCGGTTCTCGCAAAAAGGAGATTGGCGGTGGTGGGATGAAAGACTAGTCCGGGCACATAGCCACCACCACCAATCTTTACATTGACCCAATCCTGCGCGTTCGCTGCGCTGGACGAACTGGCTGTGCTTGAGAAGCTAGCCTCACTCGATGAGTTCATTTGGCTCGATGAACTCACTTGACTCGATGAGCTTATTTGACTTGATGAGCTTATTTGACTCGATGAGCTTATTTGACTCGATGAGTTCATCGCACTGGATAAACCAACTGCACTTGATGAGCTCATTGGACTTGATGAGCTCATGGCGCTGGATGAGACAACCTCACTTGATGAGCTCATTTGACTTGAAGAGCTTGCCACATTGGATGAGATAGCTGCACTCGATGAGCTCATTTGACTTGAAGAGCTCATCGCACTGGATAAGACAACTCCATTCGCCGAACTTGTTTGATCTGAAGAACTCGTCACACTTGAGACGCTAACGTCATTCGCTGAACTCATTTGACTTGATGAACTCATCACGCTTGACAAACCACCGTCAGCACCTAAGCTCATTTGACTTGAAGAGCTCGCCACAATTGCAGAGCTAATGTCATTCGAAGAGCTCATTTGAATTGACGAGTTCATCGCACTTGATGAGCTCTTCTGACTGGATGAACCCGAACCTGAATTACCACCACCGCAACCTACCAATGAAACAGCAGCAATAGTAAATATAAATATTTTTTTATTCATATGTATGGCCTTGAAGAGAAACACTGTTTTTTTATTATCAAAAAATGTAAAAGCAAGAGCTTGCTAATCATTTCGCGCAACAACGACATTTTTAAAGCACACAGAATCATCTGTGAACCTTTTCAATTTCCGGTTTAATATTCCATCTCAACATTAGGATCTTTCATAAAGAAACAGCCCATGGTGTGGGGAACCCCACACAAAAAATAAAAAAGGCTGCAAGCAAGGGGCTTCTTGCAGCCATAAACCAACACTAATAACTGGAGTAATTAGCACTGGGAACACTTACTGCAAATATCCCTGATCAGCGCTCACGGCTAACGTGACCACATGACGTAATTCATCAGGCGATGCTTAATCTGCTGTGGGGTTCAACTCAGGATTCCGCCCGTGGCTAAGCAATAGGCAGGACCTAAACAACTTGCCAAATCTAATGCTTACCCCCCCTTCTATTTGAAAACTCCTAATTTCTACTGCAAGTAACCCAAGACACCCGTACTTAACATTTTTTATTTGTAAGGGGTTGTAATCACCAGAAGCCAGGAGCTTGGATAAATGCAATTTGATCACTCGACCGAAAGATAACTTTATTATCCAACCGCTCAGTGTCTCTGCGTTTTCTAGTCGTTTATTTTTCTACTTATTACCCTGACGATAGCCAGTCATGCAAATCAACAGAATCAATCAAAATTAAAACAAGCTTAAAATAGCAAAAGCAGTCATTAAACAAATCAACAACAGAAACAATAAATAGCACTTTCATGATTGTGTTATTTTTTTGCATTTATGATGCTCATCAGGGGCTATAAGGGCAGGCTCTAGAACCACAGAAAATGAAACAGCGCAAACCGGCAGAGAGAAATAATAGGTAGCAGATAGAAATAATAGATAGAAGAAGGAAGATACAAAGGGCCAAGGGTAATCAATGACTTTTCATTAGACTGGATAATGCCAAAGGAATAAAATCCGCCGTAATTACAAAAAATGTAATAGTTGAATTTTTACTGCAATAAGTTGAATCGCCCCCTCTCATTGTTATCAAATAGCGCCAACCTACAGGCTTATCAACATAACTTAACCCGTTAGCATTCCAATGCGACGGTTATGCAATTGATTTAAATGATCAAAGAAAGCTATGCTATAAAAGGTCAACATCTACCTCCTTATTCCAAAACAATAACTCATATGAGATCAAGCTATGCTCTTGTTCTATCGAAAGGCAATGCTAACAATCACTTGCGGACTTCTGATAAGTTTGGCTTTGTGTTATTTCGCATGGAAATTGGCTTTTTTACACTCCCCACTACTTCCCGCAGAAGAAAGCAAATATCCTTGGATTCTCACTACAACCTCTGACATTTATTGGGGAGGCAAATCAACAATTACAGTAGATGAAGATCGTTTTGGTATTGATTACAGATTTATGCTTGACCCTCTGGCAAACAATACAACTGCAAGTGCAGCAATTGAATTTGTCGGTCAAGACAATAAACTTGCACTTGTTAATTTAAACGGCTTTGAGAAATTAAAGTTTAATGTTAAGTGCACTCCAGCTAACACTTTGGCATTGGCAGTGTTTATTCCTGACGAGCGCGTCTCCAAACTGGATGATGTCGGCACTTTTCGCTTTCCTCTTACCCACTTTGCCTGCCAGCCAAACTGGACCGAAGTTGTCATTGACCTCCGTCACCTTGAAACACCACAGTGGTGGTACGGACAACACAACCTGAGCCTTTCCCAAACCACATACGATTTGACGAAGGTAGCCAAAATATCAATTACCAACACCTTCCAATCACCTAAAAGTGTCGAGTCTCGGCTGCAGATTAGTGAACTCAACATATATGGGCATAATTGGTTTTACTTGTACTTAGTTGGTGGGCTATTAATAACCTCATGGGGAGGAATTATTTTTTGGCTTTTCAGAGCACATACTTCTGCCCTCACCAATGACCTTAGAGAAAGACTTCAAAAAGATCGCCCAGTAGTTGCGTATCAGGCACTGTCAATGGAGCCGCACAAAGATAAAGAAAGCAGTGCTGTCTTGCGCCTCATGGCAACCGAATACTCCAACCCCGAACTAAGCTTGGAAAGCGCCGCAAGTAAGTTGAGCATAAGCCGTGGCAAAATTAACGAAATATTAAAATCCGAGCTTGGATATACATTTACTACTTATCTTAATAGAGTTCGGCTATCCGAAGCGGCAAGATTGCTATCCGAAAAAGATGCCGCCAATATTGCTGAGATAGCCTATTTGGTGGGCTATAAAAATGTATCTTATTTTAATAAGTTATTTAAAACTGAATATGGTTGCACTCCAAAAGTATTTAAAGAGGTATGCCCTCCGAATGAGGAAGGCTGATTGCAAAAATCACACGTTCGGCGTTTTACAATCCGGAAACCTTAGAGAGCACTAATTGTGATTAATGGCAACAAGTAGGCATTACTACTTGTTGCCTTAATTTTATCTACGGACGAGAAACCTTATAGTTGTCGCACCCTGTTCCAACAACCATGCCTGCAGCAGGATAAATAGAGCATGTAGAATGATCTGTCCCCCAATAACTAGAATAGAAATCATAAGTCACATGAACTTTCACGGCCTGAGGCGCTGAAGTACCCGATGCACCTGGGGGACAAAATAACCCTACAGGCTCAGCAATAACCACACCGATTTGTTGACCACCGCTGACAGTCATTGGGGAGTACGTTTTCCCAAGTGAATTCCAAGTGCACCCTGGTTTTAAATAATTTCCATAAGATCCAGCTGATGCTAAATCTTCGGCAAATGCCTGCGAAGCTAAAGCCGAAGTGCATAATAATGCGGCGCACATTTTTAACGTTATTTTCAGCATATATCAAATTCCCATTGATGTTGTTAGATTAGTTTTCCCTGTGAAATTAATTCTGCAGGAGGGAAGATAATAGAAGCAAACCATTACCAACGGTAATGACTTAAACGCCAACCTATTGATGATTTGACACGTATATTTTAATTTCTCCATTAGTTGTATTTAATGTCGATTTTGTTGAAGGATTTTTAAAACCGCTTAGCGTGAGAAATGAATAATTTGATATGGCGTCAACGATTTCATTCCTGGTTGAGTCGTTAGCGGGCACTATGATTTCGCATGTGTTTGTTTTGCATTGCACCGTTGAGACGGCAATAGCTTGAGTCGATGGATCAATTTTTAGCGCATTATAAAGCTCAGATTCGGTGTCACTTGCCCAAACGGGATTCCGCTCTTCAGCGGCAAATGTCTGCTGAAGTTGTAGATCATAGCTTTCAGGTGAGCTGATTTTTTGAATCTCATTAATGAGTTCATTTTTTTTATCGGCAGCTTGGATGGCGGAATGGATAACAGCGCTGCAATCGAGGGATTGAGAGTCGATATTTTCCTGCACTGGCTTGCTCAATGAACCCCTAGCATTTTCCAATTTTGCAATTTTTTCTTTTAGCTTAATAATTTCATCTACATCGGTATATGCCACTACCTGCTTGGTCTCGTTAGCGCATATGCGCTGCGAAATCGCCTCCTTTTCATAAGTAAAATCATCCTGAAAAGCAAAAGCTACAACTACGCCTNNCGCCTGAAGCAAACCCTACAATTGTGCTAATAACGACTTTGTTCATAAATACATTTCCAAAAGCTTTCCGAACGCTTAGTCACGATATTTATTTAAATAATGCCTATGATCATCCAGCACGGAAACTTTTTCTGACGCAGCCAATTGAATGTTAAATAATAAATCTTTGTGTTCACTTTCACTCAACAAATCTATTAATAAGTAGCCCCTTAATTCAGAACCGCATGGAATTATTTAGCGGCGCCCTAATGAACCGATTCGACGAAATTACTTGAACTTTGCGACTTCCCCTTGGCAATTTGATGCTATGTAGGCTGCATGTTCGGGCAAGGATTGAGCTGTCTTTAAAACGGCAGCCTTAAAAGTGAGGATTGCAGTGCGCATTTCGTCTACCGGGATGCTGTCGGCTACTGGATCGTAACCTTCTGGAATAATTCCCTGTCCCAGCATGACAGCCAGCCAACTATTTTCGGCGAAGAGCTCATCCTTGAAGCGAATGATCCGCCCTCCGGCACGAAAAAGGTCGAACTTTTGTTGCAGGCTGTCCGGAATTTTCATGTCGCGGCAATACCGCCAGAAAGCGCTATCGTCGCGTCGCGTCGCCTTGTAATGCAGGATAATGAAGTCGCGGATTTGCTCGTATTCCAACAGGCTCAAACGATTGAATTCCTCACGCAAAGCCGGCTTGAAATCCTTATCTGGAAATAGCAGTAAGAGGCGTGCAATACCCATTTGAATCAGGTGAATACTGGTCGACTCCAAGGGCTCCAAGAAACCACCGGACAGACCAATCGCGACCACGTTTTTTTCCCACAGCTTGCGCCTGTGTCCCGCCTTGAACTTTAGCTGACGCGGTTCGGCCAATGGCTGACCTTCCAGCGTCGCCAACAGCCTCTGCTTGGCCGCTTCGTCATCCAGATACGCACTGGAGTATACATAGCCATTTCCCATCCGGTGCTGTAAAGGAATGCGCCAGCGCCATCCTGCCTCATCCGCCATCGCGCAAGTGTAGGGCCGCAGCGGGCCGGTGCTCTCACTGGGTACGGCAATCGCTCTATCGCAAGGTAACCATTGGCTCCAGTCCACGTAGCCTGCTTTGAGCGTATCTTCGATCAGCAGCGCGCGAAAACCGCTGCAGTCAATGAAAAGCTCGCCATCGAGGTGACGCCCATCGCTCAAAACGACACTATTTACAAAGCCATCGTCCCCTTGGGTCACACCGGTAATCGTACCCTGCAGTCGGTTCACCCCTCGGGCTTCCGCATACTCACGCAGGTAAAGGCCGTAGAGATTGGCATCCAAGTGGTAGGCATGGCGTAGCGTTGACAAAAGGCCTTTGTTACCGGGAGGGTTGAATCGGTTCAGTCGCGCCGCCACCAGACTGAGATTGTAGTCGCTGATATCGCCTACACCCTCTTCCAGGGCGCGAAGCTTGAGCCACATCTGGTGAAAGCGGACCTCGGGGCGGTCCAGACCAAAGCTTCCGAAGGGATGGATATAAGACTCATCGAGCTGGCCCCAACCATCAAATTGGATGCCAAGCTTGAAGGTGCCCTGCGTTTTCCGTACGAAGTCGGCTTCGTCGATTCCGAGCAGCCGGTTGAAGTCTCTCAGGGTCGGTATCGTCGCTTCACCAACACCGATGGTGCGGATGTCATCCGACTCGACCAGAGTGACCGCAACCTGTTGCAGGTCCAGAACCCGACTGAGCGCGGCGGCACACATCCAGCCCGCCGTTCCACCACCGACAATAACGACCTTGCGAATGGCTTCAGCGGGCATGATTGGCGCCTCCCATGAAGCGGGCAAGATAATCATGGTGCCTTGGCATAGCCGTCGTTGCCTGGTCGATATAGTCGCGGATCGATTTCATGTGTGCGTTTAGCTCGGCCTCTGGGAGTGTGTCTACTAGCGGATCATAGCCACGAGGGCGCAGCCCCTGCCCCACCATCACAGCGAGCCAACTCTGCGCAGTGAAAAGGTTATCACTTGGGATCTGTATGCGACCGCGCGCCTCGAACAGCTCGATGATGTCGCGCAGGCTATCGGGAATGCCCATATCGCGACAGTAGCGCCAGAAGGGGGTGTCGGCGCGCTGCGTGACCTTGTAGGGCAAAATCAGAAAATCGCGCAAGCGCTCATACTCATCCAGTGTTAGNNGGGCTCAAAACCCTTGTCGGGAAAATACGCAAGAAACTTCATTATCGCTGTCTGGATCAGGTGAATACTCGTAGACTCCAGAGGCTCCATGAAACCCGAGGACAGCCCTATGGCGACACAGTTCTTGATCCAGAATGCCTTGCGCCGCCCCGGAACGAAGGGAATGTGGCGCGGCGTATCCAGCAGGGCGCCATCCAGGTTATCGAGCAACTGACGCTCGGCGGCGGCCTCGTCGAGGAAGCGGCTGGAATAGACGTAGCCATTGCCAACCCGGTGCTGTAAGGGAATGCGCCAGCGCCAGCCTGCTGCGTCGGCGGTTGAGCGCGTATACGGAATCGGCGGCTCAACATTGGCACAGGGAACAGCAACGGCCCGGTCACAGGGCAGCCACTGGCGCCAGTCCTCGTAAGGACTCTGGAGGGTTTGTCCGATCAACAGCGCACGCTGGCCGGTGCAATCGACAAACATGTCGCCCTCAATGCGGCGCCCATCTTCCATAACCAGAGCCTGGATGTTACCGCTCTCACTGTGCTGTTGTACGTGGGCAATCTTGCCTTCCACACGCGTGACCCCGCGACTCTCGCTGTAGCGCCGTAAAAAGCGTGCATAGAGGCCGGCATCGAAGTGAAAGGCGTAGTACAAGGGCCCGACAGGTATAGGTTCCCCGCCGACAGGATGCTCGAAACGCCCACGCTGCGCGGCCACGCAGCACAGGTTATAGTCGTCTATCCTAATGTCCTCACCGCGCTCTTTCATGCGCTGGGAGTACTTTAGCCAGAGTTGATGAAAAAAAATGTTTTTGTGATGTCGACCGTAGGCCGTAAACGGATGTATATAGCGTTGTCCGACATCCTTCCAATCAACAAACTCGATCCCCAGCTTGAATGTCGCCTGACAGGCGGCCATGAACTGGGCTTGATCGATACCGAGTGTTTGGTTAAAACCGTGGATGGTTGGAATGGNNCCGATGGTGCCGATCTCCTCGGACTCGACCAAGGTAATCTTCATGTTCGATCCGGCGAACGCGCGTGAAACTGCCGCTGCGGTCATCCAGCCGGCTGTGCCTCCTCCCGCGATGACAAGGTGCTCTATGGCGTTTTGCATTAATTATTCTCCGCAATTACGGCGTTGCGTTTGGCGGGATCTGAACCACGACGGACAGTATCCTCAATCAGGTCTCGATGAGAGGGCAGGATACTCATGGCGTAGTCGGCCTGACGCGCAATGTCATTGAAGGCCTTTCGGGCAGCCTCGTGGTAGCGATAAGCCCCGCGCCGCGCCGAAAGATCTGTCCGAAACCCCATACCGTAGAGCACTTGGCGCCAGTTGCCCTCGATAAAGGTATCGTGACCATAGTCAATATCGATAACATCCGGCGTCCGGTAACGCCAGCTCTCAAGGCGTTCCTGCAAGCTGTCGGGGATGGAGCGAGGGTCACAATTATCGATCCAAAACTCGCTGTCTCGCCTTTGGCTAAGACAGTAATGCAATTTGATAAAATCAACCAGGTTATCGTAGCGACGAGCCATTTTTTTATTGAATTGATGAGCGGCCATTTCCAGCGGCCCTGCCCAGGGAAAAAGCGCAGCTAAAGTCTGCGCTGCACTTTCGACCAGCCCCAGACCGGTTGCCTCCAAAGGCTCCATAAATCCGGCAGATAAGCCAATCGCCACACAGTTTTTGTGCCACTGCACTTTCCGGTAGCCAGCCTCAAATTTAATCTGCCGGGGTTCAAGCGAAGCCCCTACTAACCCGAAATAGGTTTTTAGTTGCTTGATGGCGTCTTCGTCGCTGGTATGGCTTGAGGAATAGACATACCCCACTCCGCGCCTGCTGCGCAACCCAATATCCCATATCCATCCAGCCTTGCAGGCTGTTGCGTAGGTACAGGAGGGAATTGGTTTTTGAAGGTCTGCATAAGGCTGTTGAATAACAACAGCCCTGTCGGTAAATAGTTGGTGGCGGCACGAGGTAAACGGCATGCCCAAGGCTTTGCCAATCAAGCGTGCCGCAAACCCAGTGCAATCTATATAAAGATCGGCATCCATTGGGCCATTTTTTTCGGTATGGACACAATGGATAGCACCATCTTCGGAAACTTGTACGTCCACAACCGTATCGGAAATATGTTTCACGCCCATGGTGGTTGCGTGTCGTCGCAGGACACCAGCAAACGCAGCGGCATCGAAATGGTAGGCATAAGCCAAACTTCTGGTGGACCCTTCAGGGGCAAACTGTTTCGGTGCCTTGCAGGCTTCAACTATCCTGCTTTGCACGCTCGCAACAGACGACCAGGGAACATCTCCCGCCTCACCTAGCAACCAATAGGGCAACAGATCCAAACCGTTCGGCTTGTTGGCGGGCTGAAAGAGGTGGTAATAATTATCGCTGCCGCGAATCCAATTGACAAAACTTACGCCCTGCTTATAGGTGGCGTCAGCTTCCCGGAACAGCACACTTTCATCTAAGCCAATACGGCTCAGGGTATTTACAATACTTGGAAAGGTTCCCTCTCCCACACCGATGGGATCGATATCAGGGGACTCTATTAAGGTTAGGTCAATGCCACCGGGCAAATCCGCCGAGAGCTGTCGCGCCAGATACGCGGCCGTGATCCATCCCGCCGACCCGCCTCCGACAATAAGCACTTTTCTACTCATAAGATTCAACCTGGGAAGAATTCTTCGCCGCTTTCTCGATTTCGCTGCAACAAAAACACCTCCCCCCCTAATAATCTGGGGGGGGAGGGTCACGCGGTTGATGAAAATTAGAAGCTGAAGTTTATCCCGGCATCTACACGACGATCCGCTTCATAGAAGTTGCGCGCATAGAACTTGCCTGGAAGGATTTCCATTTCACTTTTCGATACTTCATTGAGCAGATTATTCGCCTTGAAATAGATCTTGAGGTGATCACTGAACTTGTAATCCATACCGAAATCAAGCGTTCCAGTCGCGCTGCCATACAAAGGTAAAGCGTAATGGAGCTGTTCGAAGTTACCGTTGCCATCGGAGTAGTGGTTATAAGTCGTATTATCCTGACCGGTACCATTGGCATTGGTTGACATCAGGAAGCGACTGCGCCAGTTCCACGCAAGACCGGCATAGAAACCGCCCTTCTGGTACATCAGCTGAATGTTGTAGCTGTATTTAGACAAACCGGTGACGGGCAGATTCTCAAAGCGATTTCCTTCCATGTCGTAAGACTTCGGCGATGGGTTCTCACTGTCGATGTAAGTGAAGTTACTATCAAGACCAAAGCCGCTCCAAAAGCCAGGCAATTTATCGAAGTAAGTACGCGCACCGAATTCGAAGCCTTGGATCGTGGCATTCTTATCCGCATTTACTGACTGCCCCCTGGTCAATATGGTTGTACCATTGGCAGCCTCCCCATTCTCCTTCGTAAAGCTGTAATCGAAGGGCACAGCGGAATCATTGTAGATAATGAGATCTTTCAGACTCTTATGGAAAAACGACACATGTGCCGCAGAGCCATGCGGTCCATACCACTCAAATGCCAGGTCGAAGTTGGTGGAAATGGTGGGTTTTAGCGTCGTGTTCCCCGTTGTAATACTCAAGCCGTCAAAGATAGGCAAGAATCTGTGTTCCACCTGCCCTTCATTAGTCACCTCAGTATAGTTGTTACCATTATCCCTTAATACAGCGTTACCGCTTCCCGCAACGGTAATATCACCGAAGTAGGGGCGCGCCATGGATTGGCTTGCGGCTACGCGAATATGGGTGCTGTCTAAGGGTTTGAAGTTAATATTGAGCGATGGCAGGAATTGCTCATCAAGGCTATCATTTTCCAGATACTCAACATCGGCGGGCAAAGTGACCGCACGGGGCGTTAACTCGCCTGTAGGGTCCGCCTGTACGTCCGCGTTAGCTTCTGCCTGCGTCATATAAAATTCGCTGGTATTGAACACAAAATTGCCATTGGCTTTAGTGTCGGTGCGCACGTAGCGAACCCCCAGATTACCGGTATAAGGAACACCGAAAAGCCCCGTCTCACTGCCGAAATTGGTTTGGATGTAGAAGGCCGAGGTATCGACTTCCGTAACCGACTTGCCGTGATCAACGTGCAATGATTCAAACGGCGTTGTCGGATTCTGGCCATTGGGTAGAGTCTTGCCTACGTAGTAACCATAGGTATTCATCAAGTAATTGTAATCACCCGAGCGCATCAAGGCTTCTGAGGGAACATAAAAGCTGTTGGGAACCGGAATGCTACCGTGGAAAAAGTTCTCAAACCCGTAGTACTCGCCATCCGCTTCCGGACCATCACCCAGATACTGCTGACCATCCTCCCAACCATTCCAACTATTCCCCAACGGCTCCCAATAGGTCCCGNNTAAAGGTCTTCCTCGTAGCGATCGGCGTAACGAACCCCGACGGATAGGGTTTTAAAGAAGCCCTCTCCCAAGTCGTAATCGAGATCCAGATTAGATGCCAGCATTTTGCCTACATTGTCAGTGGGTCTCCAACTCATTTGGCTCCAAGCATAACTCGCTGGATCAAGCAGCATATCTGAATCCGCAACCTGGAATTTTGGCAAATCGCCGCGCAGATCCATACTGAAGGATGTAACCGGCACCGACAGGCCCGCACTCAAACCCGAGGACTCTGCGGTAGAATGAACATACTGCAGCGCGCCTCTCAGGCGAGTTCTTTCATTAATGTTCCAAGTGAAACCCTGGCTAAAATCGCTGGTGGTATTGTCCGACGTTGAGAAACCGCGACTGCTGCCAGCACCCAGTACTTGTATGGTGCTGCAATCTGGTGGACTAGCACCCCAGTTCAGTGATTGGGCTTGCGTGCCATAGGGGGTGTTACAGTTGACTTGCTGGTTCTCTGGAATCCAGCCCTGGCCAATAGTATCGCCTGCGCCAGCACCTACTGAGCCATAACCCATTTGATCAGCTTGTACCAGCACACCATTGCTATCAAAGGTGGTTGCAGAACCATTAAGCGGCATGGTGCGGTCGCTAGCTAACCAGACACTGGTACCGTTATTGTCGCTCTGGTAATTGGAAACAAAGGCAGTTTGGAAGATGGTTAGACTCTCAGTGGGTGCCCACTGGAAAGCCTCGTAGAAACCGGTGCGCTCTCTTTGGAAATTGCTATCACCCCAACCGAAACCGCCGGTAATATAGCGCTGCTCAGTCTCTCCATCGCTCACGCCGTTACCGTTGGCGTCGTAAAACTTTTTATAGTAGGGCTCAACACTTAAGTGGCCACTTTTTGACCGAAGCTTCGAGTAGGCGACATCAACCAGAATACCCATTTCGCCGACCGAGGTATCAAAGCGTGTGGTCCCCAGAATCGATGTCGAACCATCCACTTCCTCCACGAGATCTGGATAGCTTAAACCGAGCGAACCGTGAACTGCTGGCGCATCATAATCAAAAGGCATCTTGGTACGTAAATTGATGGCGCCGCCTGTTCCGCCTTCGATCATATCAGCGCGGGTAGCTTTGTATACATCGACCGCCGCCATCAGCTCAGGGGTAACCTCACCCCAACTTAGACCGCTACCGCCGTTGGCGCCAAAAATCTCCCTCCCGTTCAACATGCTGCTCGCGTTTGACAGGCCGCGCACCTGAATGCCCGAACCTTCCACCACAAACTGATCACCAGAACCATTCCAGCGGCTCATTGTGATGCCGGGAATACGCTGGAGAACCTCGGTGATCGAATTGTCTGGAAGCCTGCCGGCGTCATCTGCAACGATAGAGTCGACAATCGTGGTGGAGTTTTTCTTAAGTTCAGCCGCCGTCTCAATCGCTTGGCGCCGACCGGTGACTACAATGTTCTCAATCTGCTCATCATCTTCTTTAATTTCTTTGTCTTTGGCAGGCTCTGCTGCATAAGCCGCAGATCCAATCGCCATAATACTTGCTGCCAGTAATGTTTTCTTAAACCGACCATAGCTATAACTATTGTTATTTGACATCTCTAGATACCACCTCGTTTATGTTTATATATCTACTTATAATTTTTAACCTGGGTTCCAACAATCAATCAGGCTGGGAAAATCGATTGAATATTCCTTACCATCGTTTCGATTGCTAATACCGAGGAAACTGCAGGAACAATAAAAACGTTTTTCATTCCACGCGCTCAATTAGGCTATTTTTTTGTCACTGGTGAATAACGTTTTACAAGGAATATGTTTTACATTTAAAAAAATTGAACAAATGGCGCCGATTTTTCTATTTTTGTAATTGGTATTAACGGCGATTCGAGGACTGGAACGAGGTTTGTGTTACTTCTATAAACAATCAGCCCAGTAATGACTGGGCTGATGCTCTACTTCTACTACAACAAACTCATATTAATAGTTATATAAAATACCGCGACCACCACCCGAGATATAAACCCGGCCATAGATGTTTTGATCAGCAGCTACCTGACCAACACCACCAAACTGATGATCGTCATCATTAATGCGCGTCCAGTTAACGCCCATATCATCGGAACGATATAAACCCTGCACACCATTAATGGTTCCCACCAAATAAACCGCAGCCGAGTACGCAGAACCTGGTGCAGGTTTACCTAAAGCAACCATATTGGCACCAAACAATTCTGGAGTCTTCCAGGTCTCATTGCTGCCCCATACTGATGCCATTGCGGTTAGTTTTTCCCAGGTTACGCCGCCATTGATTGAGTGATAAAGGCTGTTGCCATCTGCCATCCACACATCACCTTCAACATTAGGATTCACCTCCAACGAGGTATGGTGGAAATAGTTCGCGCGCAATGTGAGGGTTGGATCGGTGCTCTGGGTAAAGGTGTGGCCACCGTCAGTCGAGTAGTAGAACTTGCCGCCCGCACCCCACCAAGAACCACCATGATCGTAAGCGTAGACTTTGCTGGGATTTTTACGATCTGCCGCCACGTGATAACTGCGGTTGACACTAAATGCTTCCAACATCGGAAGATTAGTGGCGATCCAGGTGCTGCCATTGTTAGTGGAGTAATAAGGCTTTTTATTGGCGACTGCCCACACCAGATTCCCCGGCGATGTAACGGCAATATTCGACTCCCCAGAAAGGTTGCTGGTAGCTTCAGGCGGATAAGAAGCAAATGTCGTCCATGTTTGCCCTGCATTGGTGGAGTAAGCACCGGCTGGAGCTGTGCTTGCACCATGAGCCTGGGCACCAATTGATGCTATATAAGAAGAATCCGACCAAGCCACATCCACACTCACTCCATTGCCAAATGGTATCTGGCGAGTGGGCGTTGTCTGCAGCGAGGTGTGAACAAAAGTCCCCACATCCCACGAACTGTTCAGCAATACATAAGGTGCACCGGCTGGCGGGGTGGTGATTTCAATCGGCGCAGTCTCCTCGATGCCATCGATCATTTCATTCCAACTTGGCTCCGCAGCAGACGCATTGTTTGTAACCCAAACACCTCCACCATGCACATGCAACACACGATCAGGATTGAACGGATCAATTTCGACATCATCAATCCAGCCGCTAACGCCGCCAGCAGGTGTGTGTGGTTTATTGCCCGAAATTTCTCTCCAGGTCGCACCCGCATCTTCAGAGAATTCAACAACCGGAATACCATTCCAGTTACCCCAGGAATTGGTAACACCCAATGCGATTTTGGTTGTGGCTCCAGAGCCATATACAGAGAGACCGCCGTAGCCATAACTTGTCCACTCGGTGGGATCAACACTTCTCAGCAAGGTCCAGGTGGTGCCATTAAGCTTATAAAGCCGACCCGGGCCATTTGCACCGGGCCCTGCCCCCATGGTAAATGCCACATACAACACACCATCGGCTGCACGCGCCACATGAGGAATGTGGTAGCCCATTACTGGAGTCACCACCCCAGTCCATGATGCACCGCCATTGGTAGATTTATAGATGTTGTAAGGCAACCCGGCTACCGCAGCATAGTCCGGTGCCACGCCAACATAAATTGCTTGGGTTGCATTACCGCTTCCCTTGGTCGCAGTATCGAAAAGGACGAATTGCACACCCATGGGGCTGCCAGAGTTGAAACTACCAAAAGTAGAGGGATCAATCTGATATGAAGATAAGCTTGTCACTTGCCCCCAGGTCGAACCGCTATCAGTACTTTTCCACAACCCGGCCGTGCGTGAGCCATAAAATACGATTGATGGTTTGTTAGGATCAACCATCATACGTTCACCAATCGCACGCCCCTGATTATTCGATCCAACCGGAAATGGCAGCTCTGTATGTGACCAATGATCACCACGATCGGAAGATATATAAAGGCGCCCATTGCCGCCATTAACATACATCCCGGTACTCATATAAACCTTGTTGGTGTCATTGGGATCTATCGCCATGCTTTCTGTGCCATGGTAAAAACCTTCACTGGCACCAAAGCCGTCGGTGATAGCAACCCATTTAGACAACGTTGGATTCCAGCGATAAGCCCCGCCGATATCGGTTCGCGCATAGAGTAAGTTTGGCGTAGCCGGGTGAAAAACGAGACCAGGAACATAGCCCCCACCACCAATTTTTGCATTTGCCCAATTATTACCAATTGATGCTGAAATATTAAAACTATGACTAGTGCTGGTACCGCATGCATTGGTATAAACAGCAGTTGCCGTACAAGAATTTGTCGGTGTTATGGTTTGCTCACGCGCCGATCCGGATGTACCACACCCACTCCACGACCAGGTTCCCCAAGGCTGAGGCCCCAATTTTATTTCAGTGCCCGGGCTAATTTGTACGTTAGACGTTAACTGCCAAACTCCATTCACAAAAACGTATGGTGTAATAGCGGTTCCGGCACAACTGCTCACAAGCGAAGCAGTAGCTGCTCCCGAATTGTAGCTTCCACCACCCGCATTAAACTTAATCCAATACCAATACTGGGTGCCTGCTTGCGCCGTGGTATCCGTGTACGACCTTGAGTTGCTATTTACCGTGGCAATACGTGTACGACCATTGGGGTTGCTGTCGGTATCGCGATACACCTGCACCGAGCTAATTGCCCCTGTGACCATCCAACTTAAATTTATCGACGCACTAGTTCCTGTAGCACTTAGGCAAACCGTTGCACCACCGCCACTACCACAAGACTGAGCAAAAGATGAGACACAAAAAAATGAAGTCAATATAAACGTTGAGATTATTGCAATTAGGGACCGCATAGGCCCTCCTGCTTATTCAATTATTATGAATTTTTATATACCCGGGGAAAACCGAATCACTACCGCAAAACAGATTTTAAAATTGTTTTTATCATTCGGACGTTAAAACTTTCGCAGACAAGAGAAAAAGTCATTATTGTTATTTTTCACGGAGTATATAAACCCGGCAAAGCACTTACATCAAAACACTTTGCCCACTTGAATCTAAAGCACAGAATTTCGTTAATCAATGCAAGTCCCAAGAGCAATGCGGGATTTAATAAGAATAATTACGTTTGTTTTATTTTTTTTTACTTTTGTTCCATAAACCCTGAGATAGCGCTTTAACTGAAATTAAAACGTGCTCATTAGTGGGGCAAGCCATCAATAGAAAACCAACATCACTTAAATAATCTTAAGCATAATCTTTTCATGCAGCCTCACCCCTTTTGAAATAATTCCACTGTGAAAAATTTTAACGATACCCCCCACTAGCAAACCGACCAAACTTTGCCACGACAAAGTGTTAATAAGTGTCTATATACGTCAATTCACACTGCTTTGATGTCGCTGCTAACCTATAATCCTGCCTGACTATAACAACAGCTAAAAGAACACTCGCTTACGCGACACAACCCTTGTTCATCATAACCAGCATGAGACTCACATGAAAAAACATCCACTTGGCATTCCGTTTGCGTATTATCTTCATCGGTCACGCTCCTCGACTTTTAGCCGGACATGGCTCGCGACTTCCATTGCATCCATTGTTTTATTAACCGGGTGCGGCGACAAAACACCCCAAACACCAACAGCTAACAACACAGCTCAAAGCAGCAGCGCTGCCAGCAGTGTTGCGCTGGACATTACTCGTATCAATCCAGAAGACGCTAAAAAAACTGCCGCGACTATTGAGTCGCAAGTTGAGTTAACACTCGCAAAAGGTATTACCGGAGAACTCTGGGCCTCTGAGCAATTAATGGGCGATACAGTTGCTATCCACGTGGATGACAAGGGCCGTATTTGGGCGGGTATCACCCAGCGCAGTAACAACTCCGAATTTGATATTCGCAACTATCCCGATTGGGAGCATAGATCCGTCGCCTTCAGAAATATTGATGATCGTCGTGCTTTCCTGAAAAAAGAATTGGCACCGGAAAATAGCGCGCAAAACACACGCATCCTGGATCGCAATAAAGATGGCAGTCACGACTGGCACGATCTTACTGTGATGAAAGAAAAAGTCATTCGCCTGGAAGATACATCGGGTAGCGGCAAAGCCGATTTTGTCCAGACAGTGGTAGAAGGCTTTAATACCGAAGTCACTGATGTTATTGGCGGCATGTTTTACAGCGATTTGTTGGACGAACTGTTTGTGAACATCGCACCCGATTTCTGGAGCTTAAAAGACACCAACAACGACGGCCAGATGGATGAGAAAAAATCTCTAGCCCATGGTTATGCAGTGCACATTGGTTTTAGCGGTCACGGTATGTCCGGTGCCACTATGGGACCGGATGGAAAAATGTATTACAGCATGGGCGACGTAGGCACAGTTGTTACCGATGCCAATGGCAAAACCTGGAATTATCCCGATCAAGGCGTGATTGTGCGCAGCGAACCGGACGGCAGTAACTTTGAAGTATTTGCGCACGGCCTGCGCAATATTTATGAATTTTCGTTCGACAAATACGGCAACTTTATCAGCGTGGATAACGACGGCGATCATGTAGGTGAATACGAGCGTGTAGTGCATTTGATTGAAGGTTCGGACACCGGCTGGCGCATTAACTGGCAACTCGGCAAATACAAAGATCCGAAAAACAATAGCTACAAACCCTGGATGGATGAGAACTACTACACACCGCGCTTTAAAGATCAGGCCGCACATATATTGCCGCCGGTTGCACCCTACCACGCTGGCCCGACCGGCATGACCTACAACCCGGGCACCGCGTTTAACGACCAATGGAAAGATCATTTCTTTGTAGTTGAATTTGTCGGTTCTGCCGCGCGCGCTGGTATTAATGCATTCACACTTAAACCAAAAGGTGCGAGTTTTGAATTGGGTACCGACCAAAATATTTTCCGCGGCGTATTGGCCACTGGTCTGGATTTCGGCCCGGACGGCGCCATGTACATGAGCGACTGGATTGAAGGCTGGGGGCTGAAACAAAAAGGCCGCGTGTGGAAATTGGATACACCCGATACCGCTGGCAATGAAATCCGCAAAGCGACACAAGCACTGCTGGCAGAAGATCTGCGCCTGCGTAGCGCGGAAGACCTGATCACTTTATTGAGCCATGTCGATATGCGTGTGCGTCAAAAAGCACAATTCATATTAGTGAATAAAGGTGCACGCAACCTGCTGGAAACCCAAGCACAAAATGCTACTGATGAGTTCGCCCGCATTCATGCTATTTGGGGGCTCGGCCAATTATTGCGTAAAGATGCGAGTGTCGATGCAGTGCTGATTAGCTTGCTGAAAGATTCCAATAGTGAAATTCGCGCGCAAGCAGCTAAAGTATTGGGCGATGCTAATCACGTCGCGGCGACTGATGCTTTATTACCCTTGCTAAGTGATAAAAATCCGCGCGCGCAACTTTATGCTGCACAAGCATTGGGGCGTATTGGCGCTAAAACAGCCACCGCCGCTATCGTCGATATGCTCGCCGCTAATAACGATGAAGATGTTTATCTGCGTCAAGCCGGTGCTATTGCATTAGCGCGTATTGGCGATGATGTCGCTATTGGTAAATTGGCAACACATTCATCGGAAGCTGTGCGCATTGCCGCCGTGGTTGCCTTGAAACAAATGGTTAGCCCTGCCCTTGCCGCTTTCCTTAACGACAAAAGCGAATACGTAGTGACTAATGCCGCACGCGCTATTAGTGATGACGCATTAGTTACTGATGCATTACCCGCCCTGGCTGCTTATTTGGATAAACCCACGTTTACCAACGAGCAATTATTGCGTCGCGTAATCAACGCTAACGTTTATGCAAAAAGTGAAGCTAACACTACGGCAGATAATGCTGAGCGTTTAATTCGTTTTGCGTCACAGAAAAAAATGGCAGGCATATTGCGCGCCGATGCAGTGCACGCCCTGGCAAGCTGGGGTGAAACCTCTGCTTATGATCGCGTGACGGGCACTTATCGCGGTGCGATTAAACATCAGGAAAGTGAAGCAATTACCGCACTGAGCACCAACTATAAAACGCTTCTGGCTGATAGCGAAGCAGAAGTGCGTGCTGCAACTGTAAACGCGATTGCCGATTTGAATATACGCGCCGCGCAAGACCAGCTTGCTACGTTGCTCACCAAAGATTCCGCTCCACAAGTGCGAATTGCGGCATTACATACTCTGAAAAAATTTGCCGTAGATAATATGGGTGATTTGGCGTTTGTCGCCATGAAAGACAAAAACGCCNNCAAAAACCAAAGCGTACGTACGGCAGCACTTGCGCTAGTACCCGAATTAAATGTACCCGCTCAGCAAGTAGTAGAAATGCACAGCTTGTTACTGAAAAACGGGACCACTGGTGAGCAACAAGCCGCACTTATGTCGCTGGCAAATGTAAAAGCGCCAGAGGCGATCGCAGTATTTAAAGATCAAATGACTCAACTGATCGCCGGAAAAATTGCGCCGGAGGTCCAGCTTGAACTCATCACGGCTGTGGAAAAAATTAAAGCACCGGAATTAATTGAACTGCTCAGCACTTACCAAAACAGTAAAGACAAAACCAAACCAGTAGACATGTTCCGCGAATCGCTACTCGGCGGTAACCCGGAACAAGGTAAGAATATTTTTCTCTATAGCAACACATCCCAGTGTGTACGATGCCACAAGGTTGGAGGCAGCGGTGCAAGCGTTGGCCCGAACTTAACGACCATTGCTAAGACGCTGTCGCGCGAACAATTGTTGGAAGCCATGGTTGATCCGGGTGCGCGCGTATCACCAGGTTTCGGCCCGGTATCTGGCATGCCACCAATGGGAATGCTGTTAAAACGGGATGAGATCCGTGATCTGGTTGCCTACTTGTCTACCCTCACCGAGGAAGTGCACGAAGGACACTAACACTTGACGTGTGGCATTAAAATTTGTTTCTACAATTAATCATCCCCCGGCTCAAACTGGGGGATGATTAACTTTGAACAAAACCCCAATTTTATCCATCGCGAATGCTTTTCGTTTGGGCCGCGAGAACTAATCTATCAGCATAAGCGCCCCCAGAGGTGCCCACTTGCAGGTTTTGATGCGGTCTACTCAGATAATCCCTTAGGCCTAACAACGCCATCACTCAAAAATACGGCGCACGCGAAACAGCTTATAACAAAATAGTCTATAAGTTACTCAACTCGGCAGAACCAAGCACCAAAAAATTTGAGAGGTACATCAACAAACAATCATTTTGTCCAAATCGCTTTGCTAAAAATGATTTAACTGATGCCACATGTAGATAATATATAAAAATCTGTTATTTCATATTATATTATTTAACGATAACCCTATATGGCAGGTTGTTTTTCATGATTAGCAATTTCTTTCCAAAAACATCAGCGGTTCTTGCGGTAATTACTGTGTTGCTTCTAAATGGATGCGACAGTAATACCTCTACTCCAGCAAGTGATGCAACACCGCAAACCTCTTCCGAGGAAAACAGCTCGTCTATCGCCTCATCACACGTAAATGAAAACACTTCAAGCGCCTTAAGTGATACAGGTAATAGCAATACAGTGCCGCAAAGCTCTTCCAAAGAAAGCAGCTCATCGTCCACCAAGCTCGTTAGCAGCCTGTTTAGCTCATACGCAAGGGCTTCAAGGGCTTCAAGATCTTTAAGCTCTTCAAGCTCTTCAAGTTCTTCAAGATCTTTAAGCTCTTCCAGCTCTTTAAGCTTTTCTAGCTCTTCCAGCTCTAGTTCTCAGGAAAACAAGAAGATTATGCATCCAGGCGCCGGGTTCACCCTCTCGGATCTCCAGACGCTTAAGGCCAACGTCGATATGGGCAAGGAGCCGTGGACGTCCGCCTTCCATCAATTGGCGAACAGTCCCAACGCCAGGCTCACCTACGCAGGGCGTGGTGGCCCGTTCGCGAAGGTGAGCCGCGCGCCCGACGAGAATCTCAACGCTTGGCGTAGCGACATGGTCGCGATCTCGCAACTCTCGCTGATGTGGTATTTCACCCAGAACGAGCAATACGCGGAGATTGCAAAGTGGCTGCTGCTTAGGTGGGCCACTACCCACGTTGAGTTCTCGGGTCGAGAGTCGATGCTCGATCTGGGCGACTACGCTTCAGCGTTCGTGGGCGGTGCCGAAATCCTACGCAGCACCTACCCGGGCTGGACGGAGTCCGATACGGCAACCGTCAAGAAGTACTTCAAGAACGTGCTGATGCCAGCAGCGAATCCCTATGGCGAAAGCATGTTCGGGGCCGCCAACAAGGGCTCACTGGCCCTCGTCGCTCTTGGGCTGATGGCGATCTATAACGACGACTTCGAGACATTGGACAAGGTCGTCTACCAGGCCCGCACGCTCGCCCATATCGGACTGCNNATGCTCGGCGATTACCTCCGCGACCAGGGGCACGCCTATGGGCAGCTCGCGACGCTGACCATGCTGGCAGAGGCGCTCTGGACCCAAGGCATCGACATTTATTCCGACTTTGACAACCGCCTGCTGGCGGCGGGTGAGTATTTCGCGCGGGTGAACGAGCTCGTTCCCACGACAGCCCTTCCTTTCGGCACCACCGATCGCTATTACACCTCCGACGTCACCAATCGCGGCTGGGACGGCGCCAATGGCGGGAGNNCTCACTCTGCTTTATAATGCCTACGTTCTTCGCAAGGGTCTCCAGGCACCCTTCATCACTCAGAGGCTCCTCTGGACGCCCGTGGGCGGCAGCTTCATGTTCCTCAAGGAGTCCGACACCTCGAAGGCGACGCCACCGCCGCCATTGCCCATTCCTTTGACCACATCGATCACCTCAGGATTCAGCAGTGCTGACATCGGGGGCGCCAGCCCAGCCGGCGAGGCCACATACTCCAACGGCAAATGGAACGTGGCTGGGGCTGGCTGGGATATCTGGGGCGAACGCGACAGTTGCCACTTCGCCTACAAGGCCCTCACCGGCAACAGCGCCATCATCGCGAAAGTCGAGTCGCTCGAGAACACCCACCCGTCCGCAGTGGCGGGCGTGATGATACGCACAAGCCTGGATCCAGGCACTCCGCGCGCCTGGATGGCGATAAATTACAAAGGTCAAGCCTTACAGAACATGACGAAACTGGCGGTGTATGGCGGCTCGAACTACGCGAACAAGGCATTAACCGATGGGAACTCTGGGCCCATTAACTGGGTGAAGCTCGAGCGCATCGGGAACATCATCACCGGCTACGTTTCTCCCGACGGCACCAATTGGGCTGCCACCAATGTCGGCCGCATCGACGCGCCCGTTCCCGACACAATCTATGTCGGATTGGTGGTCTCGTCGGTCTCAAGCAAGCTAAACAACAGCGTCTTCAGCAACGTCCAGATCACCGGCGGCGACGGTGGTGAGCCGAGCGTCATCCCTCCGGCGCCCGCTATGCTGCTGGCCTCGCCGGGCGATGGGGCCGTGCCGCTGCGCTGGCAGGCATCCTTCGGTGCCGCCAGCTACAGCGTTCACCGCTCCAACTTCAGCGAGGGGCCCTACGAGATGATCGCGTCGGGCGTCACAGGCAGCAGCTACACGGATAAGTCCGTGACCAATGGCACCACCTACTACTACACCGTCACGGCGACCAACCCCGCTGGAACGAGCGATAGTTCTCCGGCGGACAGCGCCGCACCGTTTCATCCGATGGTGAACGTCGCCACTGGTGGCACCGCAAAAGACAGCGGGAACACGAGCGGCGCCATCAAGGCCTTCGACCGGAACACGGGGTCGGGATGGTTCTATAAGGGCACGACCGGTTGGCTGCGGTATGACCTCGGCCACACGGAGCGCGTCCAGAGCTATGCCATCCGCAGCGCCAGCGGCCTGGTTCCCCGCGATCCGAAGGACTGGCAATTCCAGGGCTCCAACGACGGCGCCACCTGGGCAACGCTCGACACGCAAAGCAATCAGGCCTTTGCCAAACGCTTCGAGCTAAAGACCTACGAGATCGCGAATCCCAGCCTCTATAGTTACTACCGGCTCAACGTCACAGCCAACAACGGCGACGTCGTCTTCACAGATCTTGGCGAATTCGAGCTGCTCGTTTCCGAGCCGCAGTGAGCCGGATGCACCATTGACGCTGAAAGTAGATAAGTAGTTGTGGGGGGCACTGAAAGAGCCCCCCACAACTACTATTACCTTTGCCCTGAGCCACCCAATGATTCAGTCGAACTGACTAGGCTCCGTATCGGGCAAAAGCTGTCGGTCGATAACTTATCGGGTAAATTTTTGAATAGAATATGTTACGTATCTTTGGATTGCCCAAACATTAAATAGATATAAAATTCAGGGTCTGGCGCTGCACTGGTATTGGCGGTGATGAGTGAAAAACAGATAACACTGAAAATTTGTGCGAAGAATACTGCTGTTTTTTCTGATAAAAATATTGCATAAATACCTGGAATTCAGCGGATTATAGGGCGCTGAAAAAAAATACACTCAAGAAAGTACACCAAATAATACGGCGTTAAAAAAAATCCCCACATTGTGAAAAATGCGGGGATTTTTTATGCACAAAACAAAAACGGCGTATTAATCTCGTTTAATTTCCGTTAACCATTTTAGTTACGTGCAAAACGCTTACGAATCAGGAACAGGAAACCAAAGGCAAAGATCATTAGCAGCGGGAAAAGCGCGAGGCTTTGCAGTGTTGCCTGACCTGCAGTCAACTCTACTGCCTCTGCAGGAACACCGCTGGCAATCGCTTCAGCTTTTGCATCATCCAGCCAACCACCAATCACTGGATTCCACATACTCATGGAGAACATGCCCGCCCCACCCAACAAGGACATACCCAGCGCACCCGTTTTAGGTTGGTATTCGCTGATAAACCCGATCATCGTCGGCCAGAAATAAGTTACGCCCAATGCAAAAACCATCGCAGCGATATAAATCATGCCGCCTGAAGCTTGGCTCAACAGCAAAATACCGATAGTGGTAACAATGGCAGACATCAACAACACGCCGACGGGATTAAGCGCTTCGACAATTGGCCCTGCAAAAAAACNNCAGAAGAACATAAAAATAAACAACGGTGAGAACAAAGCTTTGATATTGGTTTTCGTAGAAGTCTCGGTGTTCTCCATGACTGGGAACGGTTGACCAAAAATCATTGCACCGTAAATAACGGCAGGAATGATCATGATCGCTATCTGCCACTGCCAGCCCAAGCCAAGCTTGGTCATCAAGGTAGATACCAGCGCACCAATCACAATGCCACCGGGGAACCAGACATGAAATTTATTGAGCATGGCGGTTTTACGGGTGTGATAAATATCGGCGATCAATGGATTGCAGGCCGCCTCAACGGAACCGTTTGCAAAACCGATGAAAAAGCTCGACAGCAATAGCGACCAAAAGCCCGTTGCGGAAATGGTCAACGCCAAGCCCAGCAAATGACAGATAAACGCGAGATACATGAGCGTACGCGCGCCCACATGGTTATAGATCAAACCACCAAACATCATGGCAACCGGAAAACCCAGAAAGGCCATGCCGTTGATCCACCCTAATTGGGCGTTATTTAAATTAAAGTCTGCACTCAGTTGCGTAAGAATGCCGGCGCGAATCGCGAACGTCATTGCCGTCACAATAAGCGCGACGCAGCAAGCCGTGAACAGCCGCTGCGGGTTAATAATTGAGGGATAGCTGAACATAAGATCTGTACCTTTTTATGCCGTTTTATTGTTGCTTGGCTTGCTGTCGTTTGTTGTTGCCTGAGACAGCGGAACTGTCGGACATCTATCGCGGCAGCCGCTAGCGGTTAAATTAAAAATTGCTGATTAATACTGACAAGCGTCCTGTTTATTTTTTACAAAATAGCTTTTGAAGTTTTTTGCTTTTTTGTCCATGCAACCTTCCAAATTCAACAAGGTTACCCGGCGAAAATCAGTTGGGTGGCTCTCCGCTTGCAAAGCGATATACCCCCCTGTGTTGGGTGTACGGTTGTCCCATTGCAAATCGGTGTATTCCAATACTTTTTTGCCGTTAATAAAGTGCTCGGCTTTCTCGCTGCCGTGTACCACCAGCTCTGCTGTTACCCATTGATCCCCATGATAGGTATCGCTGTTAGAGTTAATAATGTGATCTTCGGTAAATTTACCGTTGAACACAACGTGGGTGGCAGGTGTGCACAGGTTGCCAGTAGGACGAGGATTTACGCCATCGCCACCCAACAATTGATACTCTATGCTGCCGGGAAAATCCTGCTTCAGCCCCATGGTTTTAGGATCTTGCGTGTGATACATAATCCCGTTATTGCGCAGAGCCCAGCCTGGCCCGCCCTTCACCTGTTCACCAACGAAGCGGTATTCCACTTTCATGCGGTAGTGGGAGTAAGGTCCACCATTGTAAAAAATGTGACCAAAGTGATTATTAAACTCTTTGTACTGGTCATAGCGCATTTTCATCATGCCATCTTCAACGCGGAAGGTATTAAACGCATTGTCGTTTAACTCGAAGCCGCTGATTTTCACGGTCCAGTTACTTAAATCCTTACCGTTGAACAGTTCAATCCACTCCTCTTTATTTGGGTCTTTTGCTGTACTGCTTGCACAGCTTGTTAGCACCGCCAGCACGGGGGCGGCCAAGGCACACAACAGTATGGCTTTCAGCGCATTTTGTTTGAATTCCGGGTTTACCATAAATAGCTCTCTTTCTGCAGTGATGGACGTTGTTATCAATTTAATTATGAAAAAAACAGATTGAAATCTAAATCAACTATTGAATAAATGGGAGGGTATTTACAAAAACAAACCAACTTAAACAGACAGCTATTGTCATAAATTTAGCTGCATACTGATTATTATTGCTCGCACTTCTGCATTTATCTTGGCGAGCATTTCGCGCATCAGCCAGGCTTCATCTAATCCTTAAAAAAATGGATATAAGGCCTGAAGAACACTCTGTTCAACAGACGTTATATCCACACAAAAGCATCCATACAAAGGGGAAAATCCAACCCATTCAACCCGTTATACAAAAAACGGCAACGTATGCTACAACTTTATCAGTACCTTCTCGCTTGCTGCCTTTTAACTATTTCTACAAAACTAACAGATATGTTATAAATTCTTTAAATTGTGCTAGAAAATCGTGCACGCCATTGCCTGTTAACGCCGTTGGGAATGCCCACTTTAACAATTTCGCGGGCACGCTACTGACAGAAAAAATATCAATAATATTTTCCTTTCTTTGCAAACAGAGGCGTAATTCGATGAGAGTTATTAGTACTCTGCCTCGATTTAATAAGACCATAAAAATATTTAATTCGTTGAATTTCTCTCGATATACTTTTTCTGGTTAGCAACAGAGGGGGTACAAAAATGTGGGGGCGACGCGCTGACTAGCCGAAGCAAGCTGACACGGAACGTTAACATTCGTAAAGGCTCGATCGACCACACCTCCCGACATCAACGGTCAATCCCTAGCCCAATCATTTTCCACCGAAAGGAATTTTTCTGAGCGCCACATTATTATTGTGGAATTAGCTAAAACCACAGAAAATGAAACATTTGGTTTCATCAACTCTGTATTAGGAAAATAACAATGAGAGTCATTTTTGCCATTCTGCTTTTTTGTGTCCTTGGCACAAATGTACTCGCGAACTCACCGCTAACGGATTTGCGTGTCGATTACGAGACCAGACCTATGGTTCTGGAGTCAACCGCACCCGATTTTTCCTGGCGTATGCCAAACGATACGCAATCAGTTTCACAGGTAGCATATGCGATTGAAGTGAAGGCGGAGTCAGGTGAGAGAGTGTGGCAGTCTGGCAAAATTATCAGTTCTGATTCATTGGGTATTCGCTACAGTGGAAAGCCACTCTCGCCCATAACAAAATACAACTGGACGGTAACTATTTGGGATGAAAAAGGGCGACAAATAAAAGGTGAATCCTGGTTTGAAACCGGCTTTATGGTTGCAGGCACAAAAGCCTGGTCGGATGCCAAATGGATCGGAGGATCTGCTGACGATTTAGTCTTGTGGTCTGATTACCTGACTGTTTTTCAACTTAGCGTTGATGTGCAGCTGGATAAATCCGCAAAGGCTGAACGTGCGGCATTTTTGTATGGCGGTAATGATCCACGGTTACGCAACAAAACCTACAACACTCACGGTCAGGTGAATAATCAGGATGAAAGTTATATTGCGCTTGAACTGGATATTAGCCAGTTGATTCGTAAAAAAGGGCGGGCAAAATTAAACATTTTCCGGGTTGGCTATAGTAAAACGGATCGCAAGGATGTTCCGCTGATTTCTTTACCCATAGCCGACAACCTAATCAACAGCAATAACATGTATGAACCTCATAGGATCCGCATTGAGTCTGTGTTTGGTTCGGTCAATGTATTTGTAAACTCCGCACCTGTATCTTCTTCTGATGGAATCAATCTTAATCCTCTCGCATTTGCTGGCAGCCTGGAGGTTAAGGGTGGATCTGGTGATTATGTGGCTTTCCCTGCCTTGGCCAATATAGGATTTTGGGTTAAGGAAAAACAATCCGCCTATTTCTCCAAAATTCAGGTACGCAATAATCGCAGCCCATCCAATATACTGTTTAGTGCGGGTCAGAAACAAAAAACGGCACATGGTGAAATTTTTGTTACGGAAAAAAATGTCAATATTCGTAAAACTGTACGGGGTGCTTACCATGTATCAACCACGAACAAACCATTTATCGTTTTGGCTGATCCTAGTCGATTGTCCGCGCCTATGTTGCGCACCGAATTTGAACTCAATCAGAAAAAAATTAAAAAAGCGCGCATCTATGCTACTGCACGCGGCATTTACGAAATGTACCTTAATGGCCGCCGTGTAGGTGACGACTATTTCACACCGGGTTTAACGCAATATAACAAGCACCACCCCTATCAAGCTTACGATGTCACCAATTTATTGCGCGAAGGTGAAGCCAATGCGATGGGGGTTTGGTTAAGTGAAGGCTGGTGGAGCGGCAATAGTAGTTACTCTGGCATCAATTGGAATTATTTTGGTGATCGCCAATCTGTTCTTGCCAAATTGCTGGTGACTTATGACGATGATTCAACTACAGAAATAAATACCAACCCCGATACCTGGTCTGTTTTTCACGGTGGCCCAATCCGCTATGGCAGTTTTTTTCAAGGTGAAATTTACGATGCGCGCCTGGAGCACAAAATTTCGGGTTGGGCTTCACCTAAATTTGACGCTACCTCATGGGCTAAAGCGAGTGAAGTGACATTGGAACAATCGGCATTTATTGCCCAAAAAAATCACAACCCAAATACCAACGAATTGATTACCGATTATAAGTCAGTGAATTTAATTGGCCATCAAGGCGACAACCCACGCGTAGTAAATACCTTGCAAGCCAAATCTGTGGCAGAGGTTCGCCCTGGTGTTTTTGTGTATGACATGGGGCAGAACATGGTGGGCTTTCCGCAGATTACACTGAATGATTCAACATCAGGTGAGCGCATTGTTATTCGTTACAGCGAAGTAAAATATCCAGATTTACCCAAATATAAAAAAGAGGGGTTGACCGGCATGCTGATGACTGAAAATTTCCGTGCCGCTATGGTGCAGGATATTTTCTACGCGAAAGGTGGCAAGGATATTATTCAACCTAGGTTCACTTTTCACGGTTATCGCTTTTTAGAAATAACGGGAATCGATAGGGTTTTGCCACTGACGTCTGTGCAAGGCAAAGTGATTAGCTCAGTTTCCAACCTCACTGCAGGTTACGAAACCTCCAATCCCCTCGTTAACAAATTGTGGGAAAACATTACCTGGTCCATGCGCGGAAACTTTTTATCTATTCCGACAGATACTCCTGCGCGCAACGAGCGCATGGGCTGGAATGGCGACCTTAATGTTTTTGTACGTACGGCTACTTATCTGTCTGATGTAGATCCTTTTTTGCGTCGTCACATGACTGCCATGCGCGACATTCAGGGCGATAACGGCCGGTTTACTGATGTTGCACCTATTGGTGCTGGTGGTTTTGGCGGCACGCTGTGGGGATCAGCGGGAATTACGGCGCCTTGGATAATGTACCAACAGTATGGTGATCTGAGCAGTTTAAAAATGAGTTACCCCGCGATGAAACGCTATACCGATTATCTTTGGAGCAAAATAAATCCAACAACCGGCATACTAATTGATGGTCCACTTGGCGATTGGCTGAGCCCGGAAGCTAACAAAAATGATAATACTTTGCTGTGGGAGGCTTACCACCTTTATATTTTGGATGTGATGGCCAAAACAGCAAAACTGGTCGGAGCAGAAACAGATCGCGCGCTATTTACTCTGCGCTATAAAGAGCGAAAAGAGTTTTTTAATCGAGTATACGTCGATAAAAACTCCGGCAAAACTATTCGCTCAGGCATGATGACGGGCTGGGGAGTTCCTTTTTCCCAAGAAGGTAAAGTGCTTCCAGAACTGAAAGGCGCACCAATTGATACCCAAGCATCCTATGCTATACCGCTGGCGCTGAATGCGTTTGATGAAAAAAATATACCATTGGCCAAAATGCATCTAGCAGAAACTGTCGCTAGAGAAAATGTAGATGATTCCGGTATTAAACGCCCGGCCTGTTCGTTGATGACCGGCTTTATCGGAACTGCTGCATTAATGCCGGCACTGTCGCAAGCTAAGCGTGCCGATTTGGCTTATTGTTTATTACAGCAGCAATCTTATCCATCCTGGTTGTATTCAGTGGTGAATGGTTCAACCACTATTTGGGAACGCTTGAATTCCTACACCGTCGATGATGGCTTTGGTGATAACAACGGTATGAATTCATTCAATCATTATTCCTTCGGGTCTGTGGGTGCCTGGATGATTTCAGATTCATTGGGAATTCAACCTGACGAAAACACTCCCGGATACAAACATATTGTGCTGCGCCCAACACCCGACCCAACTGCAACAATGACTTGGGCCAAAGGCTTCTATGATTCCAATTACGGTCGTATAAAAAGTGGTTGGGAACTGTTAGAAAATGCCACTGCATACAATTTCACTATTCCAGCCAATACATCAGCGACACTATTTTTGAAATCGGATAACGAAAAATCAATTAGCCATCGAGCTAATTCCGGTGCGATTAAACTTATCAGTATTACTAATGGTGAAGCTATTTATGAGCTAACAGCAGGTGATTTCAGTTTTGAAGTAGAAAATTAGTCAAGTGTTAAAAAATGCATTCTATGGATAGTCGCGAACTCAACCATCCATAGCATGATTAAATCAGGTTTAGGGAGGCTCTGAAATATTCACCTTTCGTCATACCCGCGAACCTGGTATCCGGTGTGGGAGCATCATCAAGCGTGCGGGCAATTTCACGGGCATGACAAAGTGAACTAGTAAGAAGTAGCGCAAGAATTGCGATAACAGGCAAACGGGGCATCATCACTCCAAAATTATTATCAGACCTTACTTGAAGCTGGATTTTTGGTCACTGCGCGAGCTGAAGCGTAGCGCTTTTAATCGTTACGGAACCTGCGCTAGCGGCAAACACCAGACCAATTTTAAATGTCTGCCCCTGTGCTGCAGCGTGGGTAAAGTCACTGCAGCTATAGGTCATATCCAAACCAATATCGTCATCATCAAGTCCATCGTTTACAAAGCACCAACTATCACCAAGCGTATTAAAGAAAGCTACCTTCTTGCTCGAAGCAGCAGCTGCCCTGTCAAAACTTAGCACCACGGTCAAGGTTGCACCATTCAAATTAACAGGGCCCGTATAGGTGTAATACAAATATTTATATAGGTCGGCACTCGAGAATGCTGCAACTAGACTATTGCTGTTCTGAGTGAGATTAAGAAGGCCATCCCAAGTTCCCCAATTTGGGGACAACAAATTCAACACGATAGGCTCAGAGACTATATCTGAAAGTACAGGGACAACAGAGTCATGACTTTCTGCACCACATACATCAAATCCACTATCTGTTTGAAGCATACATATACCTTTTGTCGCCCATTATCAAGAGGGGCCAATTATTAGATAAACCAGAACTAAAGATTCTCCTATTTTAGAAAGATACAAGGTGAAATCAGAATCATCCGAAGCAATAATCTCTTGCACCAGCCAATTATTTGTATAAATTTTTCTGATTTTGTTAAAAAAAATATGGGAAAAATATCGGTAGAGATGTCAATGTTGTTCACTTAAGGATTTGTCGTCACTCTCGCGTAAGTGGGAGTCCAGCTTTTTTCGCTAACCATCGCGGTTTATGGATCCCCGCGTTCGCGAGGATGACGACAAACAAGGTTGAAAATAATCTTAATTGAACAGCATTGCGGTAGAGATGTGACGTTACTATTTAGCCTGCGCAGAAGACCTTTGCGTCTTATTAAAGATAACTCAGCGAGAGCCACGAATCACTTTGGCAAGTTGATCCTCAAAAATATCGCCGCTGGTAATGACCTGTAGTTTGTTATCCAGAATGGCTTCTATCAATTGCTCATGCTCATATTCGGCGAACTTCCGACCACGGCTATCGACAAAGATATACTTTCCCGTGACAGCGATACTGGCGGCGAGTTTGCAGCGCTGTGAGGTATGCTCCCCTTTATAGATTGCAACCATAGCACCGACATTGAGTGCTGCAACCTGCTCTTTAGCGCACTCCAGTTTTTTTAAATGCTCGCGCTTAGCATTTTCTTTGGCTGTTTGTGCAGTCACACGGCGGTGTTTTTCTTCGGCACGGACAAGCGTTTCTGCCCTCTTTTTGCTCATGGCGGTCTGTTTTATGGCGCCTTCGACAAGCTGAGGCGGGCACTCCACTTGGCCAGTCACTTTTGGTTTAATTTCCATCAGCGGATAGTGTTGCTCGGTTTCTTTCTGTTTTTGGTGCGCGGCTTGCGCCTCCGCCGCCCTTATTTCTTGTTTCCTTTCTAATTGGTTGGCCTGTGTGATGAGTTTGTCTAGAAGATGCGAGAAGAAGTCGCCAAATGATATGGGGGTAAATATTTTTGCTATACCGGCATTGAGACAACGTAAAAGCTCGCCCGAGCTTCTTACCATGACTTTGCGTCCACTACGAGCCACAAACAACAACTGCTTGGAATTAGTGTTTTTCAGGGCTAACTTACAACGGATTGTTTGCCCTTCATCATCGAACCAAATGAACCAACTTCCTATTTTTATTTCATTAATTTCTGTTTGTATCGGTTGTGTATTTTTCCTATTGCAATCCTCGTAACCCTCTGGATAAGGGAGCCCTTTAAATGGAATGCAGCTAAGTGGCTGCTGTTTTTCTAATTGCGATAACATTTCACTCAAGCGATTAATCAATAGTTGATAGTTATCAGGATTACTTGAGCCGAGCTGCAAACTATGTTGCAAGTCATTCAATAATGCGGAAATGGTAGCGGATAAGTGTTGTGCATCAGTCTGGTCAACAGCCGTAGAAAATATCCCGGCAAAAACAGGAAGTATTTTGCCCCAGCTATGCCAAAAAGGGGAATCGCCCCCAGCATTAATTAAGTGGTATTGCAATTCACTTTTTAGTGCACCGATAAATAGAGAGTGTGCATCGACGGGAATATTTTTACCTGCGAGTGAATTATTAATTAAATCCAACACGCTGCATTCGGCTTCCAATAACCTAAAGTTATTTATTGCGGCCTGACACACGCGCAACTCAACCAGTTCTGAACGTTTGTACTCGGCTTCCATCCACTGATTAAAATCATTAAACACGCCAAGCTCAGACCAAATACTACCCGGATTGACTGCGGCTTGAAGAACCTCATCCGCCAGACGCTGGTATTGCTGCAAAAATAGCGATTGTTGTGTGAGGTCGCGCGGATACCAATAGCAGGCATGTTGAAGCAAGCAATCCAGCAAACGACGTAAAGGGTGCAGTGGATCAACAAAAAAATAGGAATCGTGAGTTACTTCTTTGATGAGCTTTTGTCTAAACCGCTCAATAAGAGGAGAGAACACCTCATCCAGTTGATCACCATTTAGTAAAGTATTTACTAAATGCTCAACTGATACCCTGTACAACCTGTTTAGTTGTGCTGGCGATGATGCAGCCGCAAAGAGGGCGCGCAGTTGCGCAACATCACCTTTGAGTATGGCGCCTTTATCAAAAGGGGATGACATAGCTAAACCTACATGACGCCGCGCTGATACCGTTTATAAATAGCCCCTGCCCTGTGCTCACCACTAAATGATGAGCACAAGGCGAGGCCAGGTTACTTCAAACTACCAAGGCTACAGCTACCCACATTACAAGCCGCTATCGGTGTAGAAGATACCGCGGCCATTACCGCTGAAAAATACCCGACCGACAACATTATGATCCGCAGCCAAGTGGCCCATACCGGCAAACTGGTGTTTGTCGTCGTTGATACGTTTCCAGCTATTGCCGCCATCTTCAGAGCGGTACAGCCCCCACACACCATCAATTACACCAATTACATAGACCCACGCCGAGTAAGCCGAGCCGGCGGGTGCTTTGCCCAGGGCGATTGAGGTTGCGCCATAGACGTCAGGGTAAGCCGTCTCGGAACCCCAGATAGATGAAGTAACGTTCAGCTTTGTCCAGGTAACACCTGAATCGAGCGAGTGGTAAATGCTGTGGCCGTCAGCCACCCACACATCACCCTCTGCATAGGGATTCACCGCTATGGAGGCAAGATAAAACCACTCCGCACGCGCCCCGAGACCGGCAAAATTGCTACTGGCCGTGAAAGTATGGCCGCCATCAGTCGAGTAGTAGAACTTGGATGCAGGGTTCCAAAAGCCACCGCCCGAATCATAGGCATAAACCTTGTTCGAATTCTGGCGATCTGCGACCACACGGTAGCCGTGCTGCCAGCCGTCCGATAAGGCGGGCAAGTTTGTATATGTCCAACTAACACCATTGTTAGTGGTATAGGCCGGTACAGAATTAGTGGGCGCCCAGATGACATGATTGGCCTTGGTAACTGCCAGACTCGATGAGTCACCTTGTTTGGTCAGACCCTCTGGATGAAGGGCTGGGAAAGCAGTCCAAGTCACACCCGAGTCGGTGGAATAGAGACCGCCCCGGTTCTCCCCACCCCAATGGGCACTACCGATAGTGGCAATATAAGAAGGAGTTTCCCAAGCCATATCAGCACTAATACCGTTAGCAAAAGTAAGACCAGTGCTGCGGGTGGGCTTAACCGCGAAATCCGTATGGACGTGAGTTCCAATATCACCAGAGCTATTCAATAAGCTATAGGAAGCACCTGGTGGCGGGGTCATTAGTGCGAGTGTGGCGGTTTCCTCAATACCATCGACTTTCAGGTGCCAAGTTGGTTTGGTCGCAGAAGGATTGTGTGTTTCCCATACACCGCCCCCAAACACCACGAGAATGTGCTCGCGGTTGCTTGGGTTGATCTCGATATCATCAAGCCAGCCAGTGAAATCCACATCCGCTGGGATACGTGGCGTCATCGAGCCAATTTCACGCCATGTAGCACCTGCATCGTCTGAAATTTGCACGGTTGGTTTGCCTTCCCAATCACCCCAGGAATTGGAAATACCTAGCACGATACGAGCGGACGCACCGCTACCGTGTACCGACAAACCGCCTATACCATAGGGGCTTGCATAGCTCTTGAGCAATGTCCAGTTGGTACCATCGAATTTGTAAAGCGACGCCGGCCCCCCTGCACCTGGGCCAGTACTTGTGGTAAAGGCGACGTACATCATCCCGTCCTGGCCTCTCACCCAATGAGGAATGTGGTAACCCTGCACAGGTGTTGGCACACCAGTCCAGGTTTCGCCGCCGTTAGTCGACTTATATATGTTATGACTCAGCCCCGCCAAAGTAGCGTAGGCTGGCGCAACAGCCGTATAAATGGTCTGAGTGGCACTACCGCTACCGCTGCCGGGGGTATCAAAAATCACCTGCTGCACGCCGATTGGGGTGCTTCCACCGGCAGCATCGATCTGGGTTTGCGTCATCTGCAGCGGTGATAGCGATTGCACCTGCTGCCAGTTCTGGCCGTGATCGATACTCTTCCATAAGCCAGCGGTGCGTGAACCGTAGAACACTATTGATGGATTATTGGGATCCACCATCATGCGCTCCCCAATCGCACGGCCCTGACTGTTGGCACCTACCGGGAACGGCAGGGTTATGGATTGCCAGTTATCACCGCGGTCAGTGGAAATAAACAAACGCCCTGGAGTTGTTACTTTGACCGATCCGCCAGTGCTCATGTACACGCGCCTGTCATCGGTTGGATCCAGCGCAATACTCTCTCCACCGTGAAAGGCGCTCTCGGTGATTCCAAAGCTATCAGTCAGGGGTATCCAAATTGATGATTCCTCATCCCAACGGTAGGATCCACCAACGTCGGTACGTGCATACAGAAGGTTCGGGTTGGTTGGATGAAATACCAAACCGGGGACGTAACCACCGCCACCAAACTTTATGTTTGTCCATGTTTGACTGGAAGAGCTGCTATTCGAACTCAGCGATGACATCAAACTACTGGAAGAAGACGAGTTCAATACACTGGAGGAAGATGAGCTCAATACGCTGGATAATGTAATGCTAGAGAGCGACAAGCTAGCGCTGCTATCCGAGCCTGTCGATGACACACTGGAAGATAGAGCTGGACTCGATACGCTGGATGGAGGGGTGCTATTAGAACCGCCACCACCAGAACCTCCCCCACCGCATCCAACCATTATTCCACCTGAAATGGCCAAGCATAAATACAGACCTATTTTTGATCGAATCATAAAAACCTTTCTTTATTGGTTATTAGCGGGAGGCTGGGTTTGCTGAGTACATTCCCGTAGTAGTTTCTCGCTAGAAATCAAAACATTTATTTATTGAGGGAGATTCTAGCGAGCACCCAGACTGTTTAAGCGAAGCTTCACCTATCCTATTGAAAATGAAACGAAATAAAGTAGTGTTTTTACGAGAAAACATACAATCTTTCAAAAAGTGCAAGTATTTTTGGATTTTGCATTAGTCGAATTTGCTTTGTTTACTTAAATTTCGAGGCGCAGTTCGCGTGGTGCGCCTAGTGGGATCAATAAAAAGGACGTTGAGTCGATCTTACCTGGCACATAACGGCAATATCAAAGTTGCAGAATTTCCAATATTAATTGCATTAAAAAATCTTCGCATTTAATTTCTAGTTATTGTTAATAGCTTAGCTAACGCGTGCGGTATTTTCAGGATGCCTGTACTTATAGATCTTTAATAAAAACGTCAGGTAGATTCCCATGAGTTCGAATGTTCACGCCGGATGTGTGTAATTGAGAGTTATGACAGAAAAATAATCATAACCTGCTGCTCTCAACTCTAAGCTAATAATCAATAAAATCTCTAGGAGGACATATGAAGTCCATTCTCAAATGCATTCTTTTGTTTGCTTTTTATACCTGTATACCTTCTGCTTTTGCCCAAAGTAATTGTGGTAGTGGTGGCGGTACGACAGTCTGCCTTTCCGCGAGCGGATCTACCAATAGCGTTGATCTCTCTTGGACTGTTTCTGGTGCCGTGACCAGGATTGAAATATACAGAGACACAGATAGCAACCCCAACGGAAGAGCCAGAATAGCAGTGCCAGCAAAGACGTCCCTAAGTTATTCGGACACGACAGCCGTTATCGGAACCCAATATTGGTACTGGATTAAATTTACTACCAACGGCAGGCAATACAACTCTGGTTCCGCTACGGCCACGCGCTCATCCCCAAGCGCTGCGCTTTACCCGAGCTACAACACCAACCCTATTGCCCCGGATATGACAGGTATGGGCAGTAACGCTACACAGTTGGCAGCCAAAATAAAGCTGGGTATTAACGTTGGAAACCAAATGGAAGCTACTGGTTGCACACCAGCAGCAGAGACTTGCTGGGGCCACCCGAAAGTTTCCTTCGCTTATGTCAAATTGGTCAAAGATAGCGGTTTTGACGCGATTCGGCTCCCCGTATCCTGGGATCAGTATGCGGATCAAACCACTGGGAAAATCAGTGATGTTTGGCTAAACCGTGTGAAAGAAGTGGTTCAGTATGCGGTGGATAATGGGCTCTACGTAATGGTTAACATCCATTGGGATGGCGGTTGGTTGGAGAGAAGTTTTCACGAAGCAGCTGAATCTGAAACCAAGAAAGAAGCGGTAAAAGCCAAGCAAAAAGCTTATTGGGAACAAATTGCCACACATCTGCGCGACTTCGATGAACAAGTCATGTTTGCTAGCGCCAACGAGCCTGATGCTGCAGCTGATTCCGGCGAGCCAGCCTCTGTGACTGCACAAAGAGTCGCTGTCCTTAATGAGTATCACCAAACATTTGTCGATGCGGTTCGTTCGACGGGTGGTAAAAACGCTTATCGCGTGTTGATAATCCAAGGCCCAAGAACCGACATTGATCTGGCGCTCAATGATTGGCATGTTATGCCGTCCGACACTGCAACGGGTCGCCAAATGGCGGAAGTGCATTTTTACCCATTTAGTTTTACCAATCAGGACGAAGATATAGTGGCTGACTGGGGTACCTTACAGTTTTTTTGTTACTGGGGTGAAGGTCATCATTCGACTACCGATACTTATCGCAACTCGACTCGCGAAGAAGAAGATTTTGTTGATGCGCAATTTGCCAAAATGAAAACAAAATTTGCGGACCAAGGCATCCCCGTTGTGTTAGGAGAGTTCGCTGCAAGGCCGCGTTCTGAGGAAATTTGCACTGACTACCCCATGCATCTCGCTTCGCGGGCGTATTACGCTCAATATGTCGCCCAGGCAGCACTTGAAAATGGCATGCTGCCTTTCTTTTGGGATACAGGCGAGGTGTATGAACGCGGTGCTCCGTCTGTCAATAATCAACAAACGCTTGATGGTCTTTTAGTAGGTGCGGGGGAAACTGTCGTATTAGGCACTGGCCCAAATAGTTGGACCTTAAGTAGCGGCGCTACAAATAATAGTTCAGCTTCGAATATGCAATTTACTATTAATCAATCGGGGGCGGCTGCTAGTTATAGCCTTGCTAATCCAGTTAATTGGAGTGGCGCAACCTTGAGCGTGGCGCTTAATTTTGATCAAGCATTTATTTCAAATCGTAATGGCGGAGCGGATCCTCTTTTACAATTCTATACTTACTCCGCCGGTTGGGCTGCTTCTGAGTTTAAGTGCTGGACTGCCAATAAGGTGTTGGTTGCAGGTCAAGATACAGAATTCACCTGTTCTGATTTTAGCCTCCAGAACGCGGTGGGGGTAGGCATTCAATTCATTGGAACAGCAGGTTCCGTTACTATTAAGAAAGCAGCTATTAAATTGGCTCAATAAAACTCGTCTCTTACCGCCGGCTTCGTACAAGAAGCCGGCTTTTATTTAATGAGCTGCTAGCCACTAAACATTTACAAAAAATTAAAATTCTACTTCTATTATCCCCTGAAAAAATGACGAATATGGCTCGTCTTCGAGTGGGATTCGAATGATGACGGCTATGTCGACAACCAGCAGCAAGCCACTAGTGTTCGATAACAGGCTGGTAGTATTAAAATAATTTTCTAAATAACTATGATCAAGAGTTTACTATGAATAAGTGGCTATCCACCATAACTGCGATTGGCTTGATGGCGTTTGCCTCCCTAGCCCTTAATGCAGAGGAAAAAAATACCAAGAGTACAAGTGATCAGAAAATAGAAAACACATCAAGTGATCCGGCTTCTCTGCCTCCCAAAATGCAGAGTTTCCGATTGTATGGTGATGCTGCGATTCCAAATTCAAAACCAACTCCTGATGAGGAAGCGGGTGCAGACAAGGGATGGGTACAAAAAGTTTCCCAACCCTATATTCAGGTGTACTTGCCAGCGAAATCAAAAGCGACAGGTGCCAGCGTGGTGATATTTCCGGGCGGAGGATATGGCGGATTAACCTTTGACTACGAAGGTGTTCAACAAGCCAGTTATTTTGTGAATCACGGGATTGCTGCATTTGTTGTTAAATATCGAATTCCAAATGATGTGTGGATGACCGACAAATCCATTGGTCCGCTGCAGGACGCGCAACAAGCGATGAGATTTTCTCGTCTACACGCTAGCGAATGGAATTTGGATTCAAATCGAATTGGTGCAATCGGCTTTTCTGCTGGTGGTCATCTTGCATCAACCTTGGCTACGCATTTCAACAAGCCTCAAATAGAAAATCCCGACAATATTAATTTACGCCCTGATTTTCTCGTTCTTGTGTATCCCGTGATCAGTATGGATTCAAAAGTCACCCACTTGGATTCGCGCAGAGCCTTGCTAGGCGAAAAGCCATCCGATGAGCGCATCCGTTTCTTCTCCAACGAATTACACGTAGATGCAAACACTCCACCCACACTGTTACTACATGCTGTCGATGACAAAATGGTAGATGTAAAAAATACCATTCTATTTCTTGAAGCACTTAAGCATGCGGGCGTTCCTGTTGAAGCGCATCTCTTTGAAAAAAGTGATCACGGTTTTTTCTCGATTCCACGCGAACGCTGGCAAGCACCCATTATGGAATGGCTTACATCGAATGGTTGGCTTAATGTGAAAAAGAATTAATCTTTTTTGAGCTCTGAGAGAAATTGCCCTGCAGCGGTTGCAGTCAAGTGTATGTGTGAAGGCTTTGGCTGAACCACGATTTGATGGTTCTTCCTAATATGTTTAATCAGCGTGTCGTGACGATCCGGCAATTTTCTGCAGCTTGCTCATAAATAGCCAAGACAGCTTCATCAAAATCAAAAAAAAGTTCAACTTTTTGTGTCTTGCTAGAAATTACAAATAAATCGATATAAATATTCCACTTCCTTAAATATTCTTGGGCGTCGGCGCGGTATCCCCAACACCAAGGGCTGGCGAATTTCCTATTGGTCTGTGCCAGTTATGAATTTACATAGATTATTAAGTATTGAGAGTTTCGTAATGAAAATAAGAAATGTGTTAATAGTATTTGGTGTCACCACGCTGCTTGTTGCCTGCGGCGTCGGTTCTACGTCGTCCTCCCCTTCAGGGTCTTCTTCAGGGCCGCCGGAAATGCCCAGCGGGATCGTGGTGACTGCAGTGAATAACGAAGCGACGATTACTCGGAGTACCGTCACTGGAGCGACGTCATATCAGGCCGTTCCGGCGGCACCGGCGAATCCCGCTCGTAATCCCATTATCCGGGCCGATGTCCCGGACATGTCGATGATCCGCGTAGGCAAAACCTACTACATGAGCAGCACCACGATGCACATGAGCCCGGGCCTCCCGATCATGAAGTCGGAGGATCTGGTCAACTGGCGCCTGATCTCCTACGCCCATGAAACCCTCGTGGACAACGAAGCCATGCGCCTCGAAAACGGTCAAAACGCCTACAGTAAAGGCTCGTGGGCCAGCAGCCTGCGTTACCACAAGGGCGTGTTCTATGCCTCGACTTTCTCCTACACCAGCGACCGCACCCACATCTACAGCACGCGCGATCCGGAGCGCGGCCCGTGGAAAGAGACGAATTTCCAGCCCTTGCTGCATGACGGCAGCCTGTTTTTCGATGACGACGGTCGCGTTTACATGATTTACGGGGGCGGTCGCATCAGGCTCGTCGAGCTGAATCCCGATCTTTCCGGAATCAAGCCGGGCGGTGTAGACAAGGTTCTCATCGAAAACGTCAACACCATCTTCGGCGATGACTTGGGCGGGCTCAACGGCGAGGGTTCGCAGCTTTTCAAGGTCAACGGCCGCTACTACCTCTTCAACATCGCCTCGCCCAAGAGCCGCTGGGCGCCCAGCGTCATCGTCCACCGCGCCGAAAAAATCGACGGTCCCTACGAGGGGCGCATCGTGCTCGATGATCAAGGCGTCGCACAAGGCGGTCTCATCGACACCCCGGAAGGGAAATGGTATGCCTATCTTTTCAGAGGCAACGGCGCCGTCGGTCGCATCCCTTATCTCGTGCCCGTGACGTGGAAGGACGGCTGGCCCGTTCTCGGCGAAGACGGCAAGGTGCCCATGACGCTTGACATCCCCGCCGGTGGACAAGGTACCTCCGGCGCCTCTGGCATCGTCTCCTCCGACGAATTCAACCGCAAACCAGGTGACCCCAAGCTACCGCTCGCATGGCAATGGAATCACAATCCCGTGCCTAGTCACTGGTCGGTCGCCCAGCGCCCTGGCTACCTGAGCCTCGTCACCAACCGGGTCGTTGCCGCTCTACCCGAGGCCACGAATACGCTCACCCAACGGACCTTTGGCCCGAACAGTTCCGCCGCCACCAGCATCGACGTGAGCGGCATGAAAGACGGTGACTATGCCGGCATCGCCGCGCTTCAAAAACTCTATAGTTTTGTGGGCGTAAAGATGACCGGCGGCACCCGCTCTCTCGTCATGGTGAGCGCCGAGTCCGACACCCCCGAGGAAATCGCCTCCATTCCCCTCTCCGGTAAAACCGTTCACCTCAAGGTCGATTGCGAATTCGAGCCCGCGGCGCCTGAACTCGCCCGCTTCTCCTACAGCCTCGATGGCCGCACTTGGATCCCCATCGGTCGTCCCTCGCGTCTAACCTATACCTTCCCGACGCACTTCATGGGTTATCGCTACGCCCTCTTCTTTTATTCGACCAAGACCGCCGGCGGCCGGGTGGACTTCGACTACTACCGTGTCAGGCAAGGGACGAAAGAGGGGGGCTGACAATGGCCTGCTCCTATTTTCCGACGGCCCCGCCCCCCCCGACGGCAGTGACGGCAGTGACGGCGTGCGCCTAGTGTGGCGCACGGCCGGGAACTGAATGCTCGACAACAACTAAGATACTTAACACCAAATTGGAACTCTTCGTGCTAGAACAAACGACTTCACGCTGGAGCAGCTGGAAAGCCTTCCTCACAGACATCGACGAAACCAAGCTTGGCCTTGAATGGCAAAAAAATTAGTCAAGGCGATGTACCTTCCACCTACCTATCAGTCAAACGAAAATGGAAGAAAGGTGATGTCATTTCACTGACACTTTCCCCGTCTTTGCGCTTGGAACGCGCGAAAGATGCCCCCTCGATGGTATCCATATTTTATGGACCGGTACTTCTGGCAGGAGAATTGGGTACTGACAATATGCCTAACGATCTTGACGATAAAGATACTCATTTGAAAGTTCCTGCCGTTCGAGTGCCTGATATTGCAAGCTCATCAACTAATCCAGTTGATTGGCTACAGCTAATTACACAAGGTGACAAATTAGCCTTAAGCACACAAAATGTTGTGTCCAGCAAGCGGAAGAAGGGGTTATAAGGTAGCTCAATCACAACAATTTAATTCAATTAACCAATTATTATTTTTTTCGTAATTTTGTTAGCGGCACATCGTTTAACAGTTACGGTACGTGCACTGACAAGAGAAATATGCCCCATTTGCAACCAGTACTCGCATCACAATAACGGTGCCAGTTGTAACAGCTTGCTTTCTACATCGTAATACTTATTTTTAAAAATTTTCTGCTATTAATAATTCAGGTTTTACTGCATAAAAAAATCCCGGGCTCTGCTGAAGAGAACCCGGGATTTTTATACTTACTGCGCTAGTTGAAGCGTAGCGCTTTTGATTGTTGCGGTACCTGCTTTGGCTCCAATAAATAACCTGACGTTAGCAGAACTTTGGGAATCTGCTGCCTTCACTGTAAACCCACTACAAGAGTAGGTAGTGTCTTGATCTGCAATAATCCCCCAACTGGCGCACTCCCACCATTGGGCTCCTCCCATGCTATCCCAAGCTTGAAACGCCACATTTGGATTGCCCCCCTCAGTTGAAGCCTCTGCTGCAGCTCCAGCATCATACTCAACAACATAAGTCAAAGTTGCCCCTGTAAGGTCAATGGGCCCTTGAAAGCTGTAGACAAATCCGTTGTCACCATCACCCAGCGCCAAAACAATCGTACTGTTGTTTTGGTTCATCTGAGAGACTCCATGAGCACTCCAGTTGGGTGAAGCCAAATCCATAACAATTAGTCCGTTTGATGACGAACTACTGCTGGCTGCACTTGACGCACTGCTAGCGACCGATGAACTCGCTGCACTGCTAGCAACACTTGAAACGCTGCTCGCGACTACCGACGATGAACTCACTGCTGCAC
>DQHS01000275.1:0-19740 GCA_003524365.1 Cellvibrio sp.
TGACGATGGCAACATCTGGTTTTTCACTGAAGGAGCCGTCGGCACTCAGCGTGACCTTACCGCCAGCACTGACGACAACGTCCTGAATCCCCATCCACAACGTTGTAGCACCGGGGAAATCCGCCATAGTGTTGCCGGTGCCCTGCCAGTTAACTGACCAGCCGCCAGTCTGCTTACTGATATTGTCGGCACCATCACCAGCGACAAGAATATTTAATTTGGCTGATAGCGGCAGAATACTGTTTTTGTTTTTTAGCAGCACGATAGATTCACGTACGGCTTGACGAGCGACGACACGATGTTCGTGTGCGCCAAGTAATTCATCTTTACCTGCGAGCGGGCGAGTTGATGGCAGACCTTTTTCCCACAGATTAGCGCGCAACTTTACGCGCAAGATTCGGCGCACCGCATCATCCACACGTGCCATCGGAATAACACCGGTACGCACCTGCTCAACGGTATTGTTGAAAAGCTGTTTCCAATCTGGATCGGGCACCATGAAAATATCCAGCCCGGCATTGATTGCCTGCGGGCAATTCAACACGGTTGCACCCGCAACAAAACCGTGACCATTCCAATCACCCACCACCAAACCATCAAAACCCATTTGGNNTTAAAAGACGCCATCACACTTTGTACACCTGCCTCGATTGCACTGTAATAACCCGCTGCATGGATACGACACAAGGTTTCTTCATCGTCAAGGCAGTTGCCACGATCGATACCATTGTGAGTACCACCATCGCCAATAAAATGTTTTGCAGTCGATATGACTCGATATTTAGAGAGGAAATCCGAGTCCTGAGCTTCGCCCTGTAACCCCTCAACCATCATGCCCGCATATTCACGCACAAGATCGGGATGCTCGGAATAAGATTCGTAAGTGCGCCCCCAGCGATCATCGCGTGCAACTGCGACCGTTGGGGAGAAATCCCAATCCAATCCTGTTACCGCAATTTCAGTCGCCGTAATGCGACCAATTTCTTTAATTAACTCAGGGTTGCGCGCTGCGCCCAAGGCAATGTTATGTGGAAATAAAGTTGCACCAACAATATTGCCCACGCCGTGAACTGCATCTGTGCCCCACATAATGGGAATGGCCACTTTGCCATCGCTGGTATCCATAGACGCTTGATAATAAGCATCTGCAATACCCAGCCAATCAGCCGCTTTGGAGTAACGGTTGCCATTGGGCACCGAGCCGCCGCCGTTTAACACCGAGCCAATGTGATAATCCTTAATATCCTGCGGGGTCAGGTGGCGGATCTCTGGCTGAATCATCTGCCCCACTTTTTCCTCAAGACTTAACTGTGCGAGCAACTCGTCAATTTTCGCTTCAAGCGCTGGATCTATTTTCACCTTGCTGGTAATGCTGGGCCACTGCACGTTTGCAACCTCCGTAGGGGCATCTAATTAAAGCTGTATGGATAATCTGTGTACAAACCGAATATTGACTACTCTGAGGGTGTCATAGTGGCGCCACAACCCCATTTAAAAATAGCAGTCGTTAGGATAAATGAACGGAAGAATCCCTGAGATCAACCCTGATAGACCGATCAAATCAGGGCAACTTGTGCGGTGAGCTCATCTTGAGCCCTTGTGTGACATCACTTCTCTTATTTAATTGCGATCAGCCGACAAGGCCAATAACTACTCCCAAGCTTGCGCAAACTACTATTTGCTGACAGCGCTGTCAATAATAGGATCAATCAAGTTTTATCTTAACCAATCAAGAACTTGAAAAATCAGATTTATTAATGACTTAAACGAATAACACACGATAAAAGCACCCGATATGAGCATGAAAAAGCACAAAAGCGTTATTTAATATACCGCGATAAAAAGTGAATTTCCGCCCATTCAGTTTAATGTTATCCTCCTTTGTTTATTACAACAAAACCACACATTCCCACCTATAACTATTTGATCTTCTTATAAAAGAAGCTGAGGAGTCACATGAGCCTGTTACTGGTTGCAGATATCGGCGGCACCAATGGCCGTTTTGGATTGGTCGAGTTCGATGCGGAAAGCATTGGCGCAGATGGCCAGATTAATTACACCGCGGAGCGTCAAATCACACTCAAGTGTGCAGACTATGTCGATATGGCCACGATGATCAGAACATGCTGCGCAAAATTTGGAGTTGATATGCCAGACTATGCTTGTTTGGCAATCGCCGGCCCAATCGAAAATGGCCAGGCATCCATGACCAACCTGAATTGGAAATTTTCAATTCACGGCCTGCGCGATCAATTGGGAATGAAAACCCTGCATGTCATCAATGATTTTGCCTCACTTGCATATGCTGTTCCTTTCCTCAAGGAAAATGAATTAGTCACTCTCTACGAATCCAATAAATCCAATTCCGACGCGCCAATTGTAGTGATGGGGCCAGGTACAGGTTTTGGTATGGCCGTGCTAGTTCCCAACCAAAATAATTGGAAGATTATTCCTACCGAAGGCGGCCACGCCAGTTTTGCCCCAACTAATGAAAAAGAGCTGGACATCAAATCATTTCTATTAAAAGAGCAAAGCCACGTCTCAGTTGAAAACATTTTGTCAGGCGGCGGCTTGGTAACACTTTATCGCGCACTTGCACACAATTCAGGTGTTGAGGCAAAACCCTACTCCCCAGCTGAAGTCAGCACCAAAGGCCTAGCCAATGAAGACGCCCTTTGCCGCGAAGCGGTACTGACATTTTGCGATGTATTAGGTGAAGTTGCAGGCGATAAAGCACTATCCGTTGGTGCACGCGGTGGTGTTGTTATTGGTGGGGGCCTCACGCCTAAACTGATGGGCTTGCTGCCAGAATCTCACTTCCTTGAACGCTATAAAAACAAAGGCCCTATGGCCGGCTATGTAAGTGATATTTCGATTCGCTTGATTGTTAATGATAAAGCCGCATTGGTTGGCTCTGCCGCTTGGCTTATTCACAATACGCCCGAATTAAAATCACACTAAAAATTTTAAGTTTCACACCCATAAAAAATGCACCAGCTGGTGCATTTTTTATGGGTGTGAGACTTTCTTATCAATGTTTTTCTTTGGGTTTGATAAAAGACCCAGTGGACTCGCGCACAATGATACTTGAACTCAGCATGCTGGCAGGCAATTGAATTTCGCGTCCTTTTAATTGCTTAAGCAATAAATCGGTCGCTTTTTTTGCCATCTGCCTAATGGGTTGACGAATCGTTGTCAACGCAGGCCAAATCTGGTGCGCGACTGGCGTATCATCAAAACCGGCTACCGATAATTGTGCAGGAATTTTAATACCCATCTGATGCGCAACCATCATCACACCCGCAGCCATATCATCATTCGCTGCAAAAATCGCAGTTGGTCGCAGGGCATCAGCTAACAATTTTTTCCCGCACAACTCACCCGACTCAAACGAGTTATCGCCCTGCTCTACCAATTCTTTTAACAGAGGCAGATCATTTTCCACCAGAGCCGCTTTATATCCCTCATAACGCAATGACATCGCACGGTGATCCGGATGGCCGCAGATAAATCCAATGCGCGCATGCCCCTGAGCAATAAGCTGACACGTCATATCGTAGGAAGCTTCTTCATCATTGGTTTCTACATAGGGCGACGCCGATTTATTTTCCGTCGGTGCCACGCGCACAAATGGAATGTTCATTTTTTTCAGTAAATTAATAACATTCATATTGTCGGACAGTGGCGGGGTTAGCATCACACCGTCAACACGCTTTTCCAAAATCATGTCGGTGATTTCATTGATCAAATTGGGATCGCGATGAATGGCGGGATGCACCAATAATTCGTAACGTTGAGGGCGACAAATTTCCAAAACACCTTCCTGAATATCCAATACATAATGTGCGCTGGGGTGACCGTAAATAAGCCCCAACAGATAAGAGCGATTACCGGCCAAACTGCGTGCTGACTGATTGGGACGATAGTCTAAAGTACTGATGGCAGCTTCAACTTTTTCACGAGTTGCGGGACGAACATTAGGTTCGTTATTTACGACACGCGACACCGTTTTCATGGACACACCCGCCAGAGCAGCTACATCGTCGATGGTTGCTTTTGCCATAGTACTCACCTCAAGGTTGATTTTTATCGCTGTTGTTATCACGCACTATTGTTGATTGGCAGCGCACTACTCTTAGCTTATTTTTAGCCAAATAAATATGAGTCAAAATGACTACAAGGTGAATATTGCGCGTGTGATTGTAAACCGGGAACAAACAATGTGACAGCGTTATAGCCTTGGATTATAGTACCGCGCGCTTGGCGTACGCTTTTAATCGGCAATCGTCAATTTAAGACCACGACAACGACAACGACAGACCATTTTTATAACAACGAGGTAGAACCATGGCCAGCATTCCGCAAGGCTCATCAACGCAACATAGTGCCACCGAAGAAAAAAACTACACAATCCCCCTTATTATTGTGACTATTCTGTTTTTTATGTGGGGCGCTATTACTTCATTGAACGATGTTTTAATCCCGCATTTAAAAGGCGTTTATGATCTCAGTTTCAAACAAGCAGCATTAGTACAAGTGTGGTTCTTTGGAGCCTACTTCCTTGTTTCTATTCCTGCTGGCCTTTATGTACGCAGTTTCGGCTATCAAAAAGGAGCCGTTACTGGATTAGTCATAGCTGCAGCTGGTTGTGCACTGTTTTATCCAGCCGCATCCAGTGGCTATTATTTCTTCCTCTTTGCATTCTTCATACTGGCCTCTGGCATTACTGTTCTTCAGGTGGCTGCCAATCCCTACGTGGCTGTGCTTGGCCCAGCCAAAACCGCCTCGAGCCGACTGACGCTTACGCAAGCATTCAATTCACTGGGTACTACACTTGCACCGAAATTTATCGCTGGCATTATTTTAGGTGGAGCAACATTCCTCACTGCCGCAGAAATCGCAAACCTCTCTCCAGAAGCGCTTACAGAGTATCGATTACAAGAAGCATCTTCCGTGCAAGGCCCCTATTTGGTTGTTGCGGGAATGCTGCTCGCACTTGCCATTATATTCGCCATTATTAAACTGCCTAAAATTTCTCAAGGTGAGGACGAAGACAAACAAAGTTTTCGCGAGTCAATGGCCTCAAATATAAAAGCAATGAAAGAGTTTCCTCACCTTGCACTAGGCGTTGTAGGAATTTTTGTTTATGTAGGTGCAGAAGTTTCTATAGGTACATGGCTGGTAAATTATTTAGGCTTACCCAATATCGCCAATATGAGTGAAGCTGAAGCGGCGTCAGACTATCTTTGGTTGTACTGGGGAGGTGCGATGGTTGGCCGTTTTATCGGTTTTGCTGCGCTGCGTTACTTCCGCCCTGGAATAGTACTATGTACTTGTGCGACCGTATGCACCCTGTTGCTTTTGTCCGGTGTGTTCCTTGATGGCCATATCGCCATGTGGTCTATTATTTTGATCGGATTATTTAACTCCATCATGTTCCCAACTATCTTTACCATGGCATTACATAACCTCGGCAAATATACCAGCCAAGGTTCTGGTTTGCTATGTATGGCCATTGTCGGCGGTGCCGTAATTCCTTACGGTCAGGGTGCAATTGCAGATAGTGTTAGCCTGCAAATTTCCTTCCTGTTGCCTGCAATTTGTTATTTGTTTATCAGCTACTACGGTAAAAAATACGCACGTCTTTATGAAGAGCCCAAGTCAATCTAATTGCTTTAGTAAACAATAAAGGCGCCAAATGGCGTCTTTATTGTTTTAGCAGTCTATTATCTTAACGCCAGCGCTGTAATGCCTTCAAGTCTCCTTCTTTTTCTTCTACCCAATAATCGGAATCACCAATATGCTCTTTCTTCCAAAAAGGCGCCTGTGTTTTTAAAAAATCCATCAAGTACTCTGCGGCCTGAAATGCATGCTCGCGATGTGCGCTGGTAACACCGACAAAGACAATTTGTTCACCCAAATGTAACTCGCCAACTCGATGAACGATACGCGTAGCAATTAAATTCCAACGCACTTTAGCCTCATCCAAAATTTGTTGGAGAATATTTTCTGTCATACCGGGATAATGTTCGAGCGACATACTACTCACTGAGCGTGCATGGTTCATATCCCGCACGCGCCCAACAAAAAACACCACCGCACCTGCTGCTGTATCACCTGCAACTAACTCAGCGTATTCTCGCCCGACATCAAAATCCTGTGTTTGAACCGCAATCGAAAAAGACATGTCAGCCTCCGGTAACCGGCGGAAAAAAGGCAACTTCGTCACCCGCTTCTATAGCGGCATCCACTTTGGCATATTCATGATTTACCGCAAAAAGCAGTTTGCTATTGGATAGATATTGCTTCCACTGCGGATTACTAGTCACAAGATATTGTTTGAGTGTTGCGATACTAACAACACTTTCGGCCGTGACTTGCAATTCAGCAACCCCCAATTGCTCGCGTAGTTGAGCAAGAAACAAAACACGGATCATTGCTCATTCTCCTGCCTGAGATAATGCCCGCGTCGACCGCCGGACTTTTCCAGCAGACAAATCTGTTCAATTACCATTTCCATATCGACAGCTTTACACATATCGTAAATCGTTAATGCAGCAATACTTGCCGCTGTCAGCGCTTCCATCTCGACACCCGTTGGCCCGGTGAGCTTGCAATAGCTGGTAATCTCGACAGCGAAATGGTGATCATCAATTGCAAAATCCACCGCGACTTTACTTAGCGCCAACGGATGGCAGAGCGGAATTAAATCGGCACATTTTTTTGCGGCTTGAATACCAGCAATGCGCGCAACCGCAAACACATCACCTTTTTTAAGACTATTCGCTTTAATTTGTGCCAGGGTTTCCGGTTTCATCAATACCCGCGCAAAGGCGCGCGCCTCACGCACACTGGCCGGTTTTTCCGAGACATCCACCATACTGGCGTGACCATGAGAATCTATATGGGTTAGTGACATAGAGAACTTATCCAACTTAATGAGTCGCACTTTACCGTGCAGTAGGGAGTAAATATCGTTATCATAAAACACCTATCGGCCATGGCCGCATTTTTATTTCCCTCGCAGCAGAATTCCACCACCTAATGACTTCAACCCAACCTCTTGATCGCCGCTTCACCTTGGCCCCTATGATGGAATGGTCAACTTCCGATTGCCGCACTTTTTGGAGGTTACTCACAAAAAAAGCAGTGCTTTATACGGAGATGGTTACCACTGGCGCGCTCCTTCACGGTGACAAATCCCGCTTTCTGGATTACAACGCCTGCGAGCATCCGCTGGCATTGCAATTGGGTGGTAGCGACCCTGTCGCTCTCGCAGAATGTGCCCGTATTGCAGAGGATTGGGGTTACGACGAAGTGAATCTCAACTGCGGCTGCCCGAGTGATCGCGTACAGAACGGTATGATTGGCGCTTGTTTGATGGCAGAGCCCGAACTAGTTGCAGATTGTATCGCCGCCATGCAAAACAACGTAACAATCCCCGTCACCGTCAAACACCGCATCGGCGTTGACGACATGGACGACTACGAAGGTCTGGTTAAATTTGTCAGCACTATCGCCGAAACCGGCTGTCACACCTTTATCGTGCACGCGCGCAAAGCTTGGTTAAAAGGCTTGAGCCCCAAGGAAAATCGCGAGGTACCTCCACTGCAATACGATAAGGTTTATCGGCTAAAGCGAGACTTCCCGCACTTGAACATTATCATCAACGGCGGCATCACCACTCTCGAACAAAGCAAAAAAATTCTTGCTCTTGTAGATGGTGTGATGATCGGGCGCGAGGCATATAGCAACCCCTATCTCCTCGCGCAAGTTGACCAACAGATTTATGGTATTGATAAGCCGGTAGTGAGCCGCGACGAGGTAATGCAACAATTTATGCTGTATTGCGCAGAAGAACTAGCCAAGGGAGCTCGCCTAAACCATCTGACCCGCCATGTTCTGGGTCTGTACCAAGGTCTACCCGGAGCCCGCCAGTTCCGCCGGATTATCAGCGAACAAGCTCATAAACCAGGTGCGGGAATTGAGGTGCTTGAACGCGCCCTTGCTGCAGTAAATGAGTTACCATTAGCAACAATGTCCAAGGTCGACCATATTTAACACCCTTCGCACTATTGATTTATTTGTTTATAAAAAATGACTGCTTTCCTCATAAAGTCATAACGACTATAATAGTTCTGACGGCAATAAAACGAAGATCAACCACTTGTACTTTCAGAGATAGGATTACCACTGTGACTAGTAAACTTGAACAACTGAAACAATTTACCGACGTTGTTGCCGATACCGGCGACATCGAAGCCATCCGCTTGTACAAACCGCTGGATGCCACCACTAACCCATCGCTGGTATATAAGGCTGCACAAATGCCGCAGTATCAGGATCTGCTGACTGCATCAATCAATGCCAGCAAAAGCATCGCCAATAGTGCACAACAATTGAGTGCAGCCTGCGATCATTTGGCGGTAGGAATTGGTTTGGAAATCTTGAAAATTGTTCCCGGCCGTATCTCCACTGAAGTAGATGCGCGTCTGTCGTTCGATACCAAAGCATCTATTGCTAAAGCCCACGAATTAATAAGCCTGTATGAAAAAGGCGGCGTGGATAAATCGCGTGTACTGATCAAACTGGCCTCCACTTGGGAAGGTATTCGCGCGGCAGAAGTGTTGGAGAAAGAAGGCATCAACTGTAACCTCACATTGCTGTTTGGTTTCAACCAAGCTGCTGCTTGTGCTGATGCGGGTGCGTTTTTGATTTCACCATTTGTGGGTCGCATTCTGGATTGGTACAAAGCCAATACCGACAAAAAAGAATATACCGCTGAAGAAGATCCAGGCGTGATTTCTGTGCGTCACATTTACAACTACTACAAACAAAATGGCTACAACACTGTGGTGATGGGCGCAAGCTTCCGCAATCTCGGCGAGATAGAAGCGCTAGCAGGCTGTGATCGCTTGACCATCAGCCCCCAATTGTTGCAAGAGCTGGATCAAGATAAAGGCGAACTTAAACGCGTACTCTCACCTGACAATACTGGCGAAGCAATCGCTAAAAGTATTGAAACAGAAGCAAGCTTCCGTTTTGGTTTGAATCAGGATGCCATGGCTACCGAGAAATTGGCCGAAGGTATTCGCGGATTTGTGAAAGACCAAATCAATCTTGAGAATTTGTTGAAAGCCCGTGCTTAATAAACTCTCTCGCTTTATCGAGCGCCACTTGCAGCCTGCAAGTGGCGCCTCGCCCGTGTTGTCTGGTCACCAAAAGCAATTGGCGGTAGCGGCTTTATTGGTTGAAGTGGCAATGGCGGATCACCAGTTTTCCGAATTGGAGTTAGGCAATCTTGGTGTCATCCTCGAACGCAAATTCTCTTTGTTGCAGGATGAGCTTGCAGAACTGATTAACCTCGCCAAAAACGAAACCAATCATGCCACGTCACTGCATCAATTTACGCAACTTATTAATCAGTATTGCACTACAGAAGAGAAATTTAATCTAATGAAAGCCATGTGGGAAATGGCTTATGCCGATGGTAATCTGGATAAATATGAAGATTACATTGTTCGCAAAGTGGCAGATCTAATTTATGTTCCACACACGGAATTTATTCGGGCCAAGAGCTTGGTAAAAGCGAGTTTGTTAAACGCAGAAAATTAACAAAGATTGCAGGTTAAGAACGGTATCAACAGCTTTCGAGCATATTGACTAAATTGCGGAAAGTATCAGCGTTACTGGCATTTAGCCCCATCAAAATTTTGTGCGCTTCCAGCACCTTTTCTTTTACTTCCTGCTCGTCACAATTAATGCAATGTAGTGGTTGCTCGGCTAAGACCGGCGCATCCAGTTTATCAACTATTATAAAAATATCGCCAAAACCCATGGTCTGTAAAATGCGCTGGATGCTGGGGTTGCTCGCCAGAATAACCGGTGTTATATCGCGCATTTCTTGTCCTAGGATAGAAATTTTTGCCATCAATCCCAGTGTTGTACTATCGATAGCTTCAGCATCAGAAAGATCGAAAAGCACCGAGGTAAAATTCTCACTCTTGAACATGGCATCAATGAACTGATCGAACGAAATACATAATGTCAGGCGCACATCGCCTACCATTTTTATCACAAAGACCCCATTATGGTCGGCAACTAAAATCTGACCGGCTTTCATCAACTAACACCTCGGGAGATGGACAAGACTGCAATGTCATCCGGGTTATCGCGAATCTCTTTTATAACTAAAGTATTACAGACAGAATCCAAAGTGCCACTGCTCGAAGCAATTAGTTGCAACAGGTGCGCCTCTTTGTCCTGTAACTCTACCTGAGACAAGGTTTCCAATACCCCATCAGAAAAACAGACAAGCGCAAACTTCTCGGGTAACTTGCGCTCATAAACCTCCCAATTGACCTCTTTGAATATACCGACCGGCTTGCCCCGCCCGGTCAAATACTCTGCACCCGCCTCGGTAAGTAATACGGGCATAGGCAAATGGCCTGCAACCACATAATGCATCTGGTGGGTGACCGTATCTATGACACCCACAAATAGCGTCAGATGATGACTCAGCCGGGTCTCATGCAGCTCACGGTTAATCTGGCGCAACATGAGATCCGCGCCTTGAGCAAAGGAGCTATCGTCACCAAACAGCCCCTCTTCACGTACCATACGGCTGACTAAATGCTTGAGCCAGATAGTGACAAAAGCAGAGGAGGCACCGTGCCCAGAGACATCAGCCAGATAAAATGCGAGATAACGTTTTTTGATGTGGGCGTAATCAACAAAATCGCCACTAAGAAACAGGGAGGGAACGATCGTATGAGCTGCAGTGTAACCTTCTTCGGTGGTGAGTCCAGATGGCATCAAGCGGCGCTGCACCCGTCGTCCGGCAATCTGGTCGCGCTCAAGCACACGCAGATTCTCTTTTAATTCCCGATTAGCCTCCTCTAATTGGGTTCGATAGCGCTGGTTTTCCTCTTCCAGATCCTGTCGATCAAGCACCTTATTAATGGAATGGACCAGAACCTCTAAATCAACCACAGGCTTTATCAAATAATCACGGGCCCCCAAACGCAATGCTGCCACGACATCATTCATCACGCCTGCACCGGAGATAACAATCACCGGCAGCGAAGGATGGCGGTCATGCAAGAGTTGCAGTAGCTGCAAACCGTCGCCATTCGGCATACGTAAGTCGGTGATAATTAAATCGGGCAAGGACTGGTCAGGATTAGCGAGAAGATCGAGTGCAGCGCTAGCGTCAGAAGCAGAACACACGCAGAAGCCACTGTCGGCCAGATAAGTCACAATACTCTGGCGGACAAGGATATCGTCATCGATGATAAGCAGCTTGCGGCTTGCGGGTGTCATCTTCAGCTCGGGCTTTTGTGGATACAGTTGGATTTATGGCAATCGATAAGGCGCGTAACACTACTCCTTCACCCTGAAGAGCGCAAGCCATCGCAACCAAAGCTTTCCTGCTTAGCTAATTAAGCTTTGGTTACCTGGGTTGATCTGGCCATGAAAAGGCAAGGATCCGCACCTTTATTTTGGCTTACTACGGTTTTTATCACGCTCTGCTTTACGACGCATTTCAATTAATTGGCGCTGGGTCATTTTACTTTTGCGCTCGGTGTACGGGTTCTCATTGTTGCGATACTCGATTCTGATTGGAGTACCATGTAAATCGAGCACACGCCGGAAGGTTTTTTCCAGATATTTGGTGTAGTGGCTAGGTATATCGTTGGTCTGATTTCCGTGGATCACGATAATGGGTGGATTGTGCCCACCCGGATGCGCATAGCGCAGCTTAATACGGCGCCCTTGAATCATTGGCGGCTGATGTTCACGCACCGCATCCTGCAGGATGCGAGTGAGGAAGTTTGTGCTGAATTTATCGGTCGCCGACTGGTAAGCTAGCTCGATCGACTTATACAGATTTCCCACACCCGTGCCGTGCAGAGCTGAAATAAAGTGAATAGTGGCAAAGTCCACAAAGCGCAAACGGCGCTCAAGCTCACTTTTAACATATTGCTTGTGAGCATCATCCAAGCCGTCCCACTTATTCAGTGCAATAACCAGCGCGCGCCCCGCTTCGATAGTCGTACCCATCAAATGCAGGTCTTGCTCGACAACACCCTCACTCGCATCCATCACTAAAACAACAACGTTAGCGTCGGCGATGGCCTGCATCGTTTTAACGATTGAGAACTTCTCCACCATTAAATCAATATTCTTTCGCCTCCTCACTCCAGCCGTATCAATTAACGTGTAAGGTTTATCAAAGCGGGTATAGTTGATGTAAGTGCTATCGCGTGTAGTACCCGGTTCATCATAGACAACAACACGATCCTCTCCCAACAAGCGATTTACCAATGTTGATTTACCCACATTTGGACGGCCAACAATCGCGATTTTTATCCCTGTTGCTTCTTCTGATTGATAGTCTTCAGGCAGCTCAGGAATATCAGCCAACACCTCTTCCATCAGGGATCTAACACCACGTCCATGACTGGCGGTCGTTGGATGAACCTCGCCCAGACCCAACTCATAAAAAGGTGCCAGAGCGATATCGGGATCCATGCCGTCAATTTTATTGGCGACCACGTAGGTTTTTTTGTTATTAACCCGTAAATGCTTGGCAATCATTTCATCAGCAGGATTCAAACCCGCCCGGCTATCCACAATAAACAGCACTATGTCAGCTTCTTGAATCGCAAGAAGTGACTGGCCAGCCATCATGCTATCAATTCCCTCTTCCTCACCACTTATACCACCAGTATCAATCACGATAAAACGGCGATTCTCCAATACACCTTCACCATATTTGCGGTCGCGAGTTAAACCGGGATAGTCAGCCACCAGTGCATCGCGCGATTGAGTAAGACGATTGAATAGTGTGGATTTGCCCACGTTAGGGCGACCAACAAGTGCTATTACGGGGATTATCATAAAAGTATCAATTGAGATGAGAGAACATGGGATTGCAGTCAAGATCACTGCGTAAATTCTATAGTACACAAAAAACAAAACCAGCCGCTGCGAAGTTTACCCTATTCGATTCAGGTAAATTCAAGCGGCTGGTTAGTGTTGACAATAAAGCTGGTGAGTTATTTGTCCTTTTCTGCTCTATATGCGATTAGTTTGCCACCATTGGTATAAACGTACAGCGTCTCACCATCGGTCAACATAGGCGCACGAGCCCCTTTTCTGTCCACCCGGGTGCGCGCAACAAACTCGCCATCGCTTTGATTAACAACATGCATGTAGCCTTTGAAATCAACGACTGCAAGGTAATCACCAAACACCTGAGGGCCATTTAATAGACGACGCAACATTTTTTCGTTGCTCCAGAGTTGCTCACCAGTGGTGGCATTGTAGGCGATCAATTTACCATCTGCATGAGAGACAAATAGCTTATCGGTGGACAACGCCAAACTTTCACTCGTTGAACCATCTTGCCCCCAGAGTGGGCTACCGGTGCCGCGAGCCAAGGCGCTGATTCGACCTTGATATGTACCCACGTAAATCACACCATCTCTTATCAATGGACTCGCATGGATATCAACCATCCGCTCCAACTCGGAGCGGCCTTTGGGTGAGGCAATGCGTTGCTCCCACAAAATAAGCCCATTTCCGGGATTAAATGCCATCATCCGGCCATTAGAAAAACCAGCATAGATTGCGGTATCAGTTACGATAGGTGATGGGGTCCCACGTAGGGTAAGAACCGGCGGAGGGCTGTCATAAAACCACATTTGCTCGCCCGTCTTTGCGTCCAAAGCAAACAATTTACCATTGACTGTTTGCGTCGCCACTACGCTGCCGTTGGTGCGCGGGGCGGAAACCACCTCACCGGGAAGCTGGTTCCGCCACAATTCATCACCAGTGTCTTTGGACAAGGCCATCACCTCACCCGCGTATGTTGCTACCAGCAACAAGCCATTCTCTGCCGCTATACCACCTACGATTTGACTGTTCGGATCGCCAGCAGCAAAAAAACTTTTTAGCCAAGCCCATAAACCCAGCTGGGATTTATTGACCTTACGTGACCATAGCTTTTTACCGGTTTTGCTATCGAGCGCAACAACCAGACCTTCATAATCTACCGCATAGATGAAATCACCATCTAATGCTGGAGTGAGGCTACTAAACCCTTTGTTTTGCCCTTCACCTATGCCGCGACTCCAGACCTTGTCGAGATCGAGTGTTTCTTTAAAATCGACCAACTCCATAGGTTCGTTCCCGGTTTTTTTGCTAAACCAGGAACAGCCGGACATAGCGAATGCACAAAGCAAGACCAACCAGCTCAAGTGCCTCACAGAAACTTGCATCATTGAGCCTTCTCCTCAGCCGGAGCTGCGGGCACAGGACCTTCTACTTTTAAATCATTTACTTTCATTTGCAATAACATGTAGCGCTCTTGTTGTTGTGGATCGGTTGCAGCCAACGCCTTTTCAAAAGCCGTGCGCGCCGCATCCAAATCACCCTGCAATTTCAGGATATCACCGCGTGCTTCTGCGTACTCTGAAGCGAAAGCAGCAGCGGGTTCAGGTGACAGTTGGGCCAACGCATCGTCATAGGCTTTTTGTGCGGTCAGTACACGAGCCAGACGTAAGCGTGCAAGCTGCTCAGTAGCGGCTTCGGGTTTGGCAGACAAAACCCATTTAAGTTCAGTCACCGCAACATCCAATTTATTATCTTCCACCGCTAACTTGGCCAGAAAAAATGCAGCGCTGTGCGCATACATACTTTCACTGTTGCCGTCTTTCAATTCACCTGCGAGATGAGTGATGGTTGCCTTGTCAGAATCAGTCAACACTTTCCCTGGCTCTGCATTGGCCAGCTTGAGCAACTGCTCATACACTTCTGACGCTTTTTCCGCTTTCTGACGTTTTTGGTCTTGCCACGTGGTATATCCAAAATAACCAACTACAGCAACCAACACTGTAATAATTACGGTTCTACCGTAATCCTTCCACCAGCGCTTTAATACTTCTAATTGTTCTTCTTCTGAAAGATGTACGCTCACAATTGACTCCTAGTAGGCCTTAGCGCAATGCGCAAAAAATGAAATGATTAAAATAAGACGTTATTTTTTTACTCGACAAACTACCTCACTCAAGTTCTAGAAGGTAAGCAATTGCTTCATCAAAAGCGAGTGTTTGCTGCTCGATTTCTTCACGCAAAAATTTGATTGTCACCTTACCTGTTTTGGCCTCATCTTCACCTAAAATAAGCGCGATGTCTGCACCACTTTTATCGGCTTTTTTAAGCTGGTTTTTGAAGTTGCCACCACCACAGTTGGTTAACAATCGCACAAAAGGCAATTCGTCGCGAACCCGTTCCGCCAATTGCATAGCAGTTGATTGCACATCACCGACAGCAACCAAATAAATATCTGCTTGCTGATCAAGATTTTCGGGTACTACTTCAATGGCTTGCAAGAGTAAAACCAAGCGCTCAAGGCCAATGCCAAATCCAACAGCCGGCGTTGATTTACCTCCCAATTGCTCAACCAAACCATCGTACCGACCACCAGCACACACTGTGCTTTGGGCACCTAATTTGTCGGTCACCCACTCGAACGCCGTTTTACCATAATAATCGAGGCCGCGCACCAAACGCGGGTTAATCTGGTAGGGAACACCCGCAGCATCCAGCAAGCACTTTAAACCTTCAAAGTGCGTACGTGAGTCTTCATCCAGATAATCCAAAAATACCGGAGCAGTATTGAGTAACGCCTGAGTGTTTGCATCTTTGGAGTCAAGTATACGCATTGGATTGGTGGATAGACGGCGTTTACTGTCTTCATCCAACTGGTCGTATACATTGCTTAAATAGGCAACCAAGGCACTTTTATAGGCCGCACGCGCATCCGAACTACCGAGTGAATTTATTTGCAACTGCAGATGCTCTGCAACACCAAGCTCGCGCAAAATACGTGCACTCAGCACAAGCACTTCAGCATCAATATCCGGCCCTTGAATACCAAATGTTTCTACACCAATCTGGTGAAACTGACGATAGCGACCTTTTTGTGGACGCTCATGACGAAACATAGGGCCCATGTACCATAGGCGTTGCGTTTGGTTGTAGAGCAGACCATTTTCTTCGCAGGCACGAACACAACATGCAGTACCCTCAGGCCGCAGAGTGAGACTGTCGCCATTGCGATCCTCAAAGGTATACATTTCTTTTTCAACGATATCGGTTGCATCACCAATGGAACGCTTGAACAGATTGGTCTGCTCAACCATCGGCAAACGGATTTGCTGATAACCATAAGCATCCATAAGACTGGACAGATGCTGTTCCAGACGTCTCCAAGCCGGGGTCTGGGTTGGGAGAATGTCATTAAAACCTTTGATTGCGACGATTGAACTCATGATCTACTCAGAAAAACCTGTGCGAATAATCTCTTTTGACTTAGCTTCTTCAAGCTCTTTAACACGTTGACGAACCATTGTTTCGATTTCATCAACCAATTGATTGGTATCAATTAAATGGCTCTTTTCACCATTACGATACACCAGTGAACGCGGACTTGCACCTACCACGCCAATATCAGCTTCTTTGGCTTCGCCCGGACCGTTAACTTTACAGCCAATCACCGACACATCCATTGGGGTGCGGACGTCTTCCAGACGCTCCTCCAACATCTGCATGGCTTTAATCACGTTAAATTCCTGACGTGAACAGCTTGGGCAGGCAATGAAGTTAATGCCATTAGAACGCAGGCCGAGTGATTTTAAAATATCAAAGCCAATTTTGACTTCTTCTTCCGGCTCTGCTGCCAGGGAAATACGCATGGTGTCGCCAATGCCTTCCATCAGCAGGCCACCAAGGGCAATCGCTGATTTCACCGAACCGGTTCGATAGATTCCCGCTTCGGTCACACCTAAATGCAGCGGATTATCAATTTGCTGCGACAGTAAACGATAGGCATCCATGGTTAAAAATACATTCGATGCTTTCACTGAGACCTTAAATTCCTGAAAATCCAGACGGTCTAAAATATCAATATGGCGCATGGCCGATTCAAGCAAGGCAGCACCGGTCGGCTCGCCGTATTTTTTTTGAATATCTTTTTCCAGTGAACCGGCATTGACCCCAATCCGCATGGAAATATCATGATGTTTGGCCGCAGCCACCACTTCACGGATTTTCGCTTCCGAACCAATATTACCCGGGTTAATCCGCAGACAGTCAGCACCGAAATCGGCCACAGCCAAAGCAATTTTATAGTCGAAGTGAATATCTGCAACTAAAGGGACTGATACCTGCTTACGGATTTCACCAAAAGCCTGTGCGGCTTCCATGCTTGGCACTGATACCCGCATGACGTCTGCACCAGCATCAACACAGCGCTGAATTTGCGCAACCGTTGCGGCGACATCACAGGTTTCGGTATTGGTCATACTCTGAATGCTGATTGGCGCATCACCGCCCACATAGACAGAACCGACACGAATTTTACGGGTTGGACGGCGTCGAATTGGATTCTCAATCATGATTTCGCTCTACTCTGTGCCATTAACGCGACAAACGGAATTCCGCTTTGCCATTGACGGTATACGGAGACAATGAAATATTTTCATTGTTTAGACTTAATGACACTGCGGTTGCATCATCTAAACGAATCTGAAATGGTGCCTCACCAGTTAAATTCAAGCTGGACGCCTGACGGCCAGTGGCCAGCACTTTACCGGTCGAATCCACAATATGAACTGACGTCGGACGGTTAAAGTTCAAAGACAGCTGATCGCCGGTCACGGCACTACTGTTGTCTAAATTAATAATTTCGACATCAGACATTGGCACAATATTCTGCTCGGTGTCGCTCGACTGCGAAGATGACCAGTTTTGTACGGCCGCGATGATAATCCAGATTAAGGCCAGTGCCACTACCGCCAGCGCAATACGCTTTAACCATTTGCGGTTACGGTCACGATTCGAACCAGGCAGTTTGCCCATAATTTTAATTGGGGAATTATTCAGGGCATGATTCGGCAACATACCGGTATCATTGGCATAGATTTCATCAAAACGCTGGATGATACTGGTGGCATCGACCTTTAAATATTTGGCATACGTGCGGTAATAGCCCTTGATAAAGGTCGCTTCAGGCAGTGACTTGTATTCATCCTGCTCCAGCGCCGTCAGGGTTTTGACAGGAATATTCAATTCTTGCGCCACATCTTCAAGCTCAAGCTTCTGATTTTGACGGATTTGACGCAGATACTCACCTGGGCGTTGGATATTTCCTAATGCATTGGGCGCTACATTTGTATTTGATTGCGGTGAATTAGGATTTACTTCCATACGGCCTCAGTACTGTGCTGTAATTGCAAATAACGTTGATATTCCTGGCTTTCAGGGAACAATGCCCGAAGCTGATTGACCAGCACCTGCTGTCCCAACTGATCGCCATTTGCACGTGCAACACGGATCCCAATCCACAATGCACGCGCACCTTGATTTTTTTGTCCTACAGCACGCACAAACTGTTCATACATTCTGGATGCGGCAGGAGTCTGCTGGTTGAAATAAAAAATTTCCGCCAACTCTAACATTGAAACATAGGAGTCACGGTTTGCCTGCAGGGCCTGCTTGAATGATTTTTCAGCATTCGCCATATCGCCCAGTTTCAGGTAAATCCGCCCCACGTTTTCCAATGCACGAAAACGTTGATCATAACCGAGTGTTGCCCCGGCAATACTCAGCTGTTCAATGGCATCATTATAGCGTTCAACCTGATACAAATACGTACCATAGTTGTTACGCGCCTGCGCATTGTTCGGATCGGCAGAGATGGCACGCTTGAAATACGTATCGGCCTTCTCCAGATTCAGCTTGCTGCCTTCTTGCTGTAACAGCACGCCCATCATCATATTGGCCATGGAATCACGCGAATCTGTTTCCAGCGCCTGATCCAGGGCACGTTTGGCCGAGTCTAAATCACCCGATTTTAAATACTCGGCCGCCAGCTGGGTACGCACCTGAATTGCCTTTTCCGGATCTTTCGGACTTAAAGTAGGAGTTGTGGTTTGACAGCCGGTGCCCATCCATGCAGCCACACACAATGTGCTGATGGTTGTGAATTTATACATCAACTTAGTCAATGGACCTCTCCCCCTAAATTTAATTATCCTTGAGAGCGCATAATTTCATTTCGCTCTGCAACTTTCTTTTTCCACTGTTCCGCACGACGGGTACGGTCTGCCACCTGTCCCACCAGCTGGCCACACGCGGCATCAATATCATCACCACGTGTCTGACGAATCGTACACACAAATCCGGCATCAGACAAAGTTTTTTGGAAAGAAATAATCCTGTTCCGGCTTGAACGGCCATATGGCGCATGCGGGAACGGGTTAAACGGAATTAAATTGATTTTGCTTGGCAGGTCTTTGAGCAGCTTGATCATCTCTTTGGCATGTTCAATGCTGTCATTCACGCCATCGAGCATGACATATTCAATGGTCACATGCTTACGCGCACTTTCGTTGCCATCTTTTTTGATATAACGCTGGCAGGCAGCAATCAGCTGTTCCAGTGGATATTTCTTGTTGATTGGCACCAGCTCATTGCGCAGTTCATCGTTGGTGGCGTGTAAAGAAATCGCCAGCGCGACATCAATATCTTCAGCCAGCTGATCAATTTTTGGCACCACACCCGAGGTCGACAGCGTTACACGGCGTTTTGACATGCCATAGGCGAAGTCATCCAGCATAATGCGCATCGAGTTTAAAACTGCATCATAGTTGAGCAGCGGCTCGCCCATGC
>DQHS01000275.1:19746-19914 GCA_003524365.1 Cellvibrio sp.
AGCAGAATGAACAATCCAGCGCACAGCCGACCTGTGAAGAAATACATAAGGTCTTACGTGAACCGGTTTTATCTTCCGCAGGAATCAGCACGGTTTCAACCAAGGAACCTGCACCATCACCAACACGGAACACCCATTTACGCGTACCATCTTTAGAATAGTTTTTAT
>DQHS01000136.1:0-13330 GCA_003524365.1 Cellvibrio sp.
GATCTGGAACACAAACGCAATCTCACTGAATTGGACTACCAAATAAAAACGCAGAATCAGCGCTTGGAGCGCATGAAGCCGCTGCTTAAACGACAGTTGATTTCAGCAGCGGAGCTGCAGGATGCGGAGGACAATCTGGCTTATCTGAAAAAACGCCAGCAATTAATCCGCGAGGCACGCGAAGTTGACCAGGCGTTGCAGGCCGCCCAAATGAAACAACTGCGCGATTCAGTCATGTCGCTCAATAATAATTTAACGTTTGCGCGTACCAATCTAGCGAGTCTAAATGTGAAAGCACCGATTGCCGGCCGCTTAACGGCATTCAGTTTGGAGCCAGGCCAATCATTAATGCCCGGCGAACGCTTTGGTCAAATCGATGACCCGGATCATTTTAAATTAATGGCACAAGTGGACGAGTTTTATATGAACCGCACCCGGGTTGATCAAACGGCCTTGGCGAAAATTGATCAGCAGGAATATCCACTGCGCATTAAAAAAATATACCCGCAGGTGGTTGATGGACAATTCCGTATTGATTTGGTGTTCACTGGCAAACAGCCGTTGAATATCAGCCGTGGCCAAACCCTGCAGTTGCGCTTGCAGATGGGCGCCAATGAACCGGCACAATTAATTCCCAACAATTCATTTTTTCAGGACACGGGTGGACATTGGATTTTTGTAGTTACTGCCGATGGGCAGCGTGCGCAGCGGCGCGATATCCAATTGGGGCGGCGCAATAGCCAGTTTATCGAAGTTATTTCGGGCTTAACCTTAGACGAACAGGTTATTGTTGGCCCTTACACCACCTATAGTGATATTGATTACTTAAAAATTTATTAACACTATAAACCAAACATAAAAACAGCAAGGAGAAGGACATGATACGCCTTAACAATATCGACAAAATATTCCGCACCGAAGCAATAGAGACCAAAGCTCTCGGCAATATCAGCCTGGAGATTAAACAGGGTGAGTTTGTTGCCATTATGGGGCCATCAGGTTGCGGAAAATCGACAGTATTGCGTGCATTCAATCGAATGAACGAATTGATCCCATCGGTTCGCACCGATGGACAGGTTCTATTTNNGGTTGCGGAAAATCGACGCTGCTGAATATTTTGGGCATGTTGGACAACCCGGATCAGGGCGATTATTTTTTTAATGGCGATAATATCGCGCGTCATTCCGAGTCAAAATTAAGTGAACTGCGTAAACACAATATTGGTTTTATTTTCCAGAGTTTTAATCTTATCGACGAACTCAGCGTATTTGAGAATATCGAGCTGGCGCTGCTCTATCACAAAATCCCCGTTGCCGAACGCCGCGCACGTGTGCAAGCGGTTATCGAAAAAATGGAAATCGCCCACCGCGCGCAACACATGCCTAATCAACTTTCCGGAGGCCAGCAACAGCGTGTTGCCGTCGCGCGCGCATTGGTCGCTAACCCCAAATTGATTCTTGCTGACGAACCTACGGGGAATCTGGATTCAGTGCATGGCCAGGAAGTTATGCGTCTACTTAAGACGTTAAATCAAGAGGGCGCCACAGTGGTGATAGTCACCCACTCCAACGAACACGCCAGCTACGCCCAGCGCCGCATTAATTTATTTGACGGAAAAATTGTTGCACAAACTCAGTTGGCTGCAGCTTGATAACCTTAAAAATAAGGATGAGTTATGTTTAAACACTATTTGATTATTGCATTGCGCAATCTGGTGAAGAACAAAATCAACAGCGCAATTAAAATTATTGGGCTGGGTTTGGGATTGGCCGCAGTGCTGACGGTAATTATTGTTAACTACAGTGAACTAACCTGGGATTCATTTTGGCAGGATGCAGATCAGATTTATTTAGTGCGCAGCGAATCACGGATTGGCAGCCGACAGGATGTAATGGATGGAATTAATGAGATTCATTATCCGCAATTGCGCGCTAGCCTGGGTGAACAGCTCTGGATGACAAAAATTGAAAGCAGCGATACTGTAGTCAGTATGATTGACGCTAATCAATCCTCACCGCTGCCAAAGCCGATGCCGATTACGCAAGTTGACCCGGACTTTTTAGCTATTTTTCAACCAGAGGTATTAGCGGGAGATCTGAGCATTTTTGCGCAGCGTTCCGATGTTGCCATTATTAGTCAAACTATTGCCAAGCAGATTTTTGGCCAAGACGATCCCTTGGGAAAGCTATTGCAATTCCGCCTTACACCAACGGTGGCGCAACAACATTCCGGTGAGCAACCGGCATTGCAGCTGGTGCGCATTATTGCAGTAGTCGCCATAGATAATTCACGCAGCCACATTCGGCCTGCCATTTTTTTCCCTCGCCTGCAAAATCCGCCTATTGCAGCTGATCAAGCATCTTTTATACGCGACGCCTATATAAAAGCAAAAACAGATCTGGCTCCGAGCCATATAGAAACCTTACTGAATAAAGCGGGTGAACTCAGTCTATCTGCCGATGAAGAAGAAAATAAATATAGACGTGTTAAGTATTCCCTTATGCCGATTGCTGACCGGCACATGAACGACAAGTTAAGTGATGGCAACCGCACACGCGTAGTGATCCTATCATTACTTGGAACAGTCATTTTGATCGTTGCTATTGGAAATTTTATTAGCCTTGGGTTGGCTGGATACGTCGCACGGCAAAAAGAAGTTGCACTGAGGCGTATGCAGGGCGCGGGTATTACGCAGTTGGTAGCGCAGTACTGGCTGGAAAATTTAGTGTATGTCGCTGCCGCGTTTTTGTCGGCATTGATTATTTGCGAATTATTTCTGCCTCACTTAGCTGGACTGTTGCAGTTTCCGCTAGTGGATGGAATTTTTGTGAGCCCGGTATTGGCACTCATCTGTGTCGCAATGGTATTGCTGGTATCGCTATTAATTGCCTGTTATCCCGCGCTTTATTTTTCCCGCATGAATCCCTCCATCATTCTGCGCGCAAATCGGTCAACCGAAACACCTGCATCAATTATTACGCGCAAAGTTTTGCTACTGGTGCAATTTATAGTGCTAGTGTCGTTGGTGATTGGCCTTGCGGCTATTCACGCCCAACTCAAATTAATCAATGAATATCAGCCGGGTTACAAAACGGAGGGAATTGTTATGGTTATCGGGCAGGGCAATACCAGTCTCGGCAAAACTCAGCGCGAAACCCTGAAACAAGAATTGAATAAAATACCCGGTTTTATTGCGGCGGCCTCACCCATGGGCGATATTCCCGGACGCAATGAACATACGATGGATATCAGCTCCATGGTGAACAACGAGCTGCGTGAAAAAAAGGTTATTTATGATTGGGTGATAGATGCGGATTATTTTGAAACCTATGGTGTTGCCTTAATCGCCGGAACAAAAGAAAACATTAACACGAGTTTGAACAAACCTTTCTCAAGGGACCAAAACGACACAATGGACGCCATCCTCTGCCGTACAACAATTGCAGCGCTGGGATTCTCATCTCCGCAAGAGGCGCTAGGCCAAACCATTGAGGTATTCAAACAACTGGGTCGGCCTCACGGACCTACTGCAAAGATTATTGGTGTCATTGAGAACGTTCATATTGGCGACCACAGAAAAGCACGCTTGGATTGCATGTATATGACACTCAATTCTTTCGGTGTGGGCGGCATGCCATTTGCGATGAACTTCAATCATGAACTGAGCTCGCAAGAAATTGACAATATTAAAACCCTTTGGGCTAACGCGGCAGGCACACCACCGCACCATTGGCTATTCGCTAACTCCCTCGCAGACCGCTACCGTAATGAACAACGCTTGCAATTATTTATGTCAGGATTTGCACTAGTAGCCTTACTCATCGGGCTTTTAGGAATTTATGGGATCACCGCACTTAATACGCAAAAGCGCGCGCGTGAAATTGCACTGCGTAAATTGCACGGCGCAAAACAGTGGCAAATTATTCGCTTGTTAAATCGCGATTTTTCCTCGATTGCCATACTTGCCAATGTGATTGCCTGGCCGATTGCGATTTATGCGGTAAGCATTTGGTTAGAGAATTTTCATCAACACTTTTCGTTGGTGATGTGGCTGCCAATATTCTGCGCTGCCGCACTAGCGATTTCTTTATTAGTGGTGTGGCTTACTGTCACGCTTCACTCGCTAAGCATTGGCCATTTGCGTCCTGCAGAAGTACTGCGTGATGAATAAATTCCTAAACCAATAAGGGGCGACCATAGCCATCCCTCAGCCCCACATTGACAGGAAGTCTTGACCCCACCATTTTTATGGTGGGGTCTTTTTTACCCTCAATATAAAGACAACAGGAACTTACACATCATGAAAAATATCAGTCTTTTCATTTTACTTTTTCTATTCCCGTTTTTGGCAAAGGCAGAACGCATTGAATTACGTATACCACCAATTGCAATGTACGAAACACTTAAGAAAAATGACATGAAAGCCTACGCGTTGCCCGAGCTGGAAGTTTTTAACACCGATCAAATCAGTATTTACCGCAGCAAAACTATATCAACTAATTTTAAAGATGGTCTGGCACAGGCACTGCAAAAACCCACAACTGGTACTCGACAATTAAAAACCGTACTTGCCTCGGCTGTTATACCGCCCAATGGTAAATTTTCATTTGATGTAACCAAAGGATATGAATATATATTTGTTCAGTATTGGGCAGACAACTGCTGGCCCTGTCAGGATCAAATGAAAGAGGCAGAGACTTTTATTAAGGAAAACCCACAACTAAAAATACTCTGGTTGCTTGTAGAGCGAGACCCGACGCAAAGAGATGGCTTGCCTATGGATGACACACAGTTTCAAGGCCCTAAAAATGGCGAACAAATAAGGTGATACCTAGCTTCTTAATGATAGCGACCGAATCTAATCCAGTCGCCAGTCTCCCAGAATTTTTTCGTGCGTATAATTTTTTACTTCTTCATCACCCAACTGGCGACGATTGCCATTAACCACTGCGCCGGGGCCGCTGCTGTTAAATTCAAAAAAACGCGAATCACCAGGTAAGAATGGAATTTTGGTTCCGTCTTTTGCTGTGCCATTCATGGAATACCAACCATCAAGTGTAATGTGCGAATCCATCCAGGTATTAATAAATACCGCTTTACCAATCGCATTGGGGTCTGCGTAGCGGCCATCGGCGAATTGGGTGGTGGGGTGCCATGGGCGGCCTAGGGGGACAGAATTATCCGGTACAGATTCAGCGCGAGTGAGTTTGCAATCAATAAAGGTTAAACCAAATTCATCGGCAATTTGTGTGGAAGGTGCGACCAAATAGCCGTGAGGATTATTGGGTTTTCCGCGCCCCAGTGTGTGTATTTCGGAATTCGTAAAAAGTGCATTGCCATTACCAAAAATATAATCGACATTGCCGGCAATAAACGATTTATCAAACCAGCTGCGGCCGGCATTAACAAACAGAGTGTCCTGATAGCCGAGCAAGCGAGCGTCGCGCACTAATACCCTATCGCTGCCTGTATCCAAAAACAAAGCAACGGCTTGTGTATTCGCAACGCGTTTTGCATCCTCATTAGCAAGTGCATCGTTACTTAAAAAATCAAAGCTGTTTTCGATTGTGAGCTGATGCAGTTGGATATCTGCTGCACGGATAGTCACTGTTGCCGAACCAGGAGTGCCCCAGGTTTTTCCCTCTGCATAGGTTAGTCCGGCGTAAGCATCGAAATAAATTCGTGTAACTTGCGCGCCTGCACCCAGCAGCTGAATATTGCGTTTAGTGATGGTGAGCTTTTCGTAGTAATTGCCAGCGGCGACATAAATTTTATAGGGTTTTAGGGAATTGGCCGGTGCTGCGTCGAGTGCTGATTTGATGGTGGCGAAATTGTTTGCGGCGGGTTTTGCTGATGGATCAACCAGTGCGTCGTAAGTATGTTTGGGTTGACTAGCGCAGCCGGAGATAAAGAGTGTTACGAAAATAATAGTACCGATGAAATAAATCGGGCGGATGATCATTAGCTTTGCTCACGGAATAATTAGGGCGCAATAAATTGCGCCCCTACGGTTATTTAAACGCATCTTGTACCGACGCCAAAACCCCTTTAGCGTAAAAACGCTCCAACCATTGCGTTGTCGTTTGCACAAAACGTGCGTCATCAATCAAATCAGTACCAAATACTTTTTGAATACCAACAACCGCTTGTACCATTCCTGCAGGACTGCCTTGATTGGCATCGCAAGCAGCGCGCAATTCTTTTACCAGAGGATCGGAAACTTCGATTGGCGCACCTTTTTCATCTACACCCGATATGTAACGAATCCAGGCAGCAACGCCTAAACATAAAATATCGATATGGCCGTTGCCCGCCAATTGTTCGCGCAGGGTTTCTAATAACCGTTGCGGTAATTTTTGCGAGCCATCCATCGCGATTTGCCAGGTGCGATGTTTCAACGCTTTATTAGAAAAACGCTCACGCAATTGTTGTTTGTAAGCCTCGATATCAAAACCCGCTGGAGCAATAATTGTTTCACCGGCTTCGCGCGCCATATAGGTTTTTACCAGATTCACAAACGCCGGCTGCTCCATGACTTCGTTGATGTATTGAAAGCCGGACAAGTAACCTGTGTAGGCCATGGTTGAATGAGCGCCGTTTAATAAGCGCAGTTTGATTTTTTCAAATACTCGCACATCTTCCACTAACAACACGCCGACTTTGTCCCACTCAGGGCGGCCGTCGGCAAATTTATCTTCCACTACCCATTGGGTGAAGGGTTCGCACACCACCATGCCCTCATCGCGCACCGGTTCGCCGTTTACGCTCAAGCGAGCCTCAATATCGTGGCGGTCTTCATCAGTCGTTGCAGGGACGATACGATCAATCATGGTGCAGGGGAAAGTGGCATTTGCTTTAATCCACACAGCAAAATCCGGTGAAATTTTTTGTGCAAATTGGGTAACCACTTTTTCCAGCACTTCACCATTGTTGGGCAAGTTATCGCAGCTGAGCAAAGTGAATGCTTTTTGGTTGTTATCGAAACGGCGTTTTAATGCGGCGACGAGAAATCCAATTGCAGAAACCGGCGCATGCAGATGTTCAAGGTCGTGAATAATGTCGGGATGGGAGAGATTTAAATTTCCGGTCGCCGGGTCGTGGCAGTAGCCTTTTTCGGTAATGGTCAGCGAGACAATTTTAATATTGCTGGCGGCCATTTGCGCAACCAAAGCGGCAGGATTTTCCGGACCAACTAAAGTATCGAGTACCGCACCAATGATTTGCAATTTTTCGCCATCGCCCGAGCGCTCTACTAATGTATAGAGACAATCCTGCGGTACTAGTTGGTCGCGCACGCTGGCGGAGCGCAGACTACTACCGATAATGCCCCAGTCACCACCAAATTTATTCAATGCAGCTTCAGTATAAAAAGCTTGATGGGCGCGATGAAATGCACCTATACCAAGGTGCACTATGCCCGGCTTTAATGTATTGCGATCATAGCTTGGCAGAATAATATCTTTCGGTAAGTCAGCAATTAAATTTTTGTTTAAACGATTCATTATAGAAATCCAGCAAGGTTGATTGCGCCAATATCAGGCACATAAAAATGTATAACGAAAATCCACTTTTGAGCATGCAATTGAATTTACAACTGCTGATTAATAATTATTAAAACAATATTATTCACCCTGTTACTTTTGTACAGTATATCGATTTGCAATTCATAATTTTCTATTTTTAACGGCTTAAGAGTGCTATATTTTGGTTTTATTTTTTTACTACAAAAACACAGTGTTTTCGGCAAAATAAAACATCTCTTGCAGCGTTTACTAACTCCTGGAATTACTTAAATGGCACACATAGCAGCGATTGGCGAAGTCATGGTGGAGCTGGCTCCATTTCCCACTGCCGACAGCAATGGCCGTGAAATTATGGCCTTATCTTTTGCAGGCGACACCTATAACACCTCGGTGTATATGGCGCGCCTGGGTTTAAAAACGGATTACGTCACTCAACTCGGTGAAGATCCTTACAGCGAACAAATTATGCAGCGCATGGCCAATGAAAAAATTGGCACTGGCATGATCAAACAACTGCCCGGCCGTTCACCCGGCCTGTACATCATTCGCAATACTCCCGATGGCGAGCGCGAATTTTTCTACTGGCGTAAAGAGGCGCCTGCGCGTGAACTCTTTGCATCACAAGAAGCTGCCGATCAGCTCTGCCAAAAACTGGTTCACTGTAATTGCGTTTACTTGAGCGGTATTACACTGGCGATTATTGGTGAGAAATCACGTGAGTTTTTGTACAACAGTTTGCATAAGCTTCGCCAACAAGATGTGATAGTCGCATTCGATAGCAATTATCGCCCGCGTTTGTGGCGCGATAAGTTTGAAGCGCAACAAGCGATGTTATCGATTATGGAATACACCGACATCGCACTGCTGACGCTCGACGACGAACAATTGCTGTGGGGTGACGACAGTGTTGAAGGCTGTAAGCAACGCTATGCCGCATTTAATCTCGGCGAACTGGTATTAAAACGCGGCGCGGATGATGCAATCATTATCACCCCCGAAGCCGAAATTCGCGTTCCTGTTCCACCAGTTCAAGGCGTTATTGATACTACCGGTGCCGGCGATACCTTTAATGCCGGTTATTTGGCTGGGCGCTTGATGAATAAATCATTCGAAGATTCTGCCAAGCAAGGTATTCGTTGCGCAGGCATTATCATTCGCCATCGCGGTGCGATTATTGATAAGGCTATTTTTGATAAAGAACTTGGCGCATAGGCCACAATCTATTTCGTCATTCTTGTGCGCTGCGTTTTGGATCCCCGCGTTCGCGAGGATGACGACTCCCCTTCATATCGTCATACCTGCGAACGCAGGTATCCAGCTTTTACTGCTGACAGCGCAACATTTTATTGCCGCGCTTACACAACTGAATTGCCAAGCCCCACGGATCGCGCATCATCACCAAATGCGAACCATCTTTGATATGAACTTCCTCCGCAAAACTCGCCCCCACTGCTTCCAGCGCTGCACGTTTCTCAATTGGGTTTTCACACACAAAAGCCAGATGCACCAACAGCGGATTCATATTCGCGTAATCCGGCACTTGATCGGGCGGATTATTGTAAATCTCCAACATCACGTCGCCGCTCTCATCGGCAAGGAAATGCGTGTTCGCACCGCCATCCTGTTTGCGCACAATGGTTAATCCCATATGCGCCACATACCAAGCTGCCATAGCGATGGGATCTTTTACGTTAATGGCAAAGTGTTCTATTTTCATAAGCGTATCTAATTAATTTCAATCGTATGGTTGCCGAAAAAAGGAGTGCCTGTTCTTAACATTAAGAAAAGGCACTCAACAAGAGCTCCACAACTCCATTTACACACAATATCAGGCAATATTTTTTACAATCGTCTCCACCATTTTTTTGGCATCGCCAAATAACATCATGGTGTTATCGCGGTAAAAAAGTTCGTTCTCTACACCTGAGTATCCTGAGGCCATAGAGCGTTTCACAAACAATACCGTACGCGCTCGCTCCACTTCCAAAATCGGCATACCAAAAATGGGGCTTTGCGGATTGGTTTTAGCAGCGGGATTGGTTACATCGTTAGCGCCGATGACAAAAGCCACATCGGCAGTTTGGAATTCATTGTTGATATCATCCAGCTCAAATACTTCGTCGTAGGGAACATTCGCTTCGGCGAGCAATACATTCATGTGCCCCGGCATACGGCCAGCAACCGGGTGGATTGCGTAGCTGATTTTCACACCGGCTTTTTTCAACTCTTCGCACATTTCACGCAGTGCATGTTGCGCCTGTGCGACTGCCATACCGTAACCGGGTACGATAATTACCGAGCCGGCATTTTTCATAATAAAGGCGGCATCTTCTGCACTGCCGCGCTTTACTGGGCGCTCTTCCTCATCGCCACCTGCGGCAGCAGCAGAGGTATCCGCACCAAAACCACCGAGAATCACGTTAAAGAACGAGCGATTCATACCTTTGCACATAATGTAAGAAAGAATTGCGCCCGATGAACCCACTAACGCGCCCGTCACAATTAACGCATCGTTGTGCAAAGTAAAACCAATACCGGCAGCAGCCCAGCCGGAATAAGAGTTGAGCATGGAAACAACTACCGGCATATCAGCGCCGCCGATTGGAATAATCAGCAATACACCAATTACAAATGCCAACGCCGTCATTCCCCAGAATACCCAGGGCGATTGATCAACGCAGAAGTAACCGATCAAACCGAGAATGGCCGCACCGAGAATCGCATTAATAAAATGCTGTCCGCCAAACACAATGGGTTTGCCAGACACCAACCCCTGCAGCTTGGTAAACGCAATAATAGAACCGGAAAAAGTAATCGCACCAATCACTACGCCCAAGCCCATTTCAATTCGGCTGGCGATATAAATTTCGCCCGCTGCATTTAACAGGCCGAACGCCGCCGGATTACTAAATGCAGCACCTGCAACCAACACTGCCGCCATACCGACAAGGCTGTGAAATGCGGCAACCAATTGCGGCATTGCGGTCATCGCAATTTTGCGCGCGATAAAAATACCAATCACTGCACCAATCGCTAATGCCGATAAAATCCAACCGTATGATGTTACTGCCGGACTTAATACTGTAGTGACCACTGCGATCAGCATACCCAACATGCCAAACAGATTGCCTTTGCGCGATGACTCGGGCGATGACAAACCGCGCAGCGCCATAATGAACAGCACTGCCGCTACCAAGTAGGCAAATGAGGTTAAACTTTCATTAAATGTCGACATAATTATTTCTCCCCCACTTTATTTTTCTTTTTATACATGGCGAGCATACGATGGGTGACAGTAAAGCCACCAAAAATATTGATCGCTGCCAATACGATGGCGCAAAAGCCGAGCACTTTGGACAAGCTCATACCCTCCGGGCCAACCGCAATTAATGCACCGACAATAATCACACTCGAAATAGCATTGGTCACGGCCATGAGCGGTGTATGCAATGCAGGGGTTACACTCCAGACGACGTAGTAGCCAACAAAAATGGCCAATACAAAAATGGATAACTGCGAAACAAAATTGGCTTCCATAATTAACTCCGGATTAAGCGGCGCTAGCCGGTTTGAAATTAGGATGAACGATGGCACCATCGCGCGTGAGCACAGTTGCGGAAATAATTTCATCCTGCCAATTCACACTGAATTGTTTATCGGCATTCATCATTGGAGTTAAAAAATTCAACACATTTTTGGCGTAGAGCGCACTTGCATCGGCAGACAAACGGCTGGGAATATTGAATAAGCCAATAATCGTTACACCGTTTATTTCAACTACTTCACCGGGCTTGGTGAGCGTGCAATTGCCGCCTTGCTCAGCAGCGAGATCTACAATGACTGAACCGGGGCGCATGCTGTGCACCATGTCATCATTAATTAATGTCGGTGCTTTGCGGCCGGGAATTAATGCGGTGCAGATGGCGATATCTTGTTTCTTTAAGGTTTCGGCAACCAATTCGGCTTGGCGACGCTTGTAGTCATCGCTCATTTCTTTGGCGTAACCACCGGCAGTTTCAGCGTTTTTCACTTCGTCGCTTTCCACCATCACAAATTTTCCGCCGAGACTTTCCACTTGTTCTTTGGATGCGGCGCGCACATCGGTCGCGGATACAATCGCGCCCAAACGTTTTGCTGTTGCGATAGCTTGCAAACCGGCAACACCGGCGCCGAGCACCANNCGTCATCATCATTGGCATTGCGCGGTCGTACACATTAATCGCTTCCAATACGGCGCGATAACCAGCGAGGTTGGATTGCGAGCTCAATACATCCATAGATTGCGCGCGTGTAATGCGAGGTACAAATTCGAGTGTCATGGTGGTGATGCCCGCGTCGGCGTATTGGGTGATGGCCGCAGGATCAGCGTAGGGAGACAGCATCGCAATTAGTACGGCGCCGCGTTTTATCAACGCAAGCTCGTTCACATCACCTTCACCTGCAAGAAGGGGACGCTGGACTTTTAATACGATATCCGCAGAACCCAATAACCCTGCAAGATCATCGCTGAGCGTTGCGCCTGCGTCCTGATAAGCTTCGTTGGTAATTCGGCTGGCGATACCTGCATCTTTTTCGATGGCAACTTCAAAACCCAAGGCGATGAATTTTTTTACGGTATCGGGGGTTGCTGCAACGCGTCGTTCATGCGCGCGCCTTTCTTTTGGAATGACTATTTTCATTTTTTTGTCGCCCTCTGTAATAGTGGCAAATTTTTGGCAGTACAAAACCGCATCAATGTTTTCATCAATGTGNNTATACTTTTTATGAAATTAACTATACCTAAAACATTGAATCGCATCGCCATACCTGCACACGCAGGTATCCATGGCCTTTACTAACAAACCTAAAGCTGGATCACCGCGTTCGCGAGGGTGACGACTTCAGGATTAAACCACCGCACCAATTTTCCACGGGATAAATTCATTATCGCCGTAGCCGAGCAATTCACTTTTCGTTGGCTTACCTGAAGCAACCGCCAGAATTTCTTCAAAAATTTCCTGACCGGATTCTTCGAGACTGATTTCACCGTCGGAGACTTTGCCGCAGTTCAAATCCATATCTTCTTGCATATGGTTATAGATTTTACTGTTGGTCGCTAATTTAATACTCGGTGCTGGTTTACAACCGAATGCGGAACCGCGACCGGTGGTGAAACATAAAATTTGCGCACCCGATGCGACCTGACCAGTGGCAGATACCGGGTCGTAACCCGGGCTATCCATAAATACAAAACCTTTGGTGGTAATGTCTTCACCGTAGAGAAATACATCGGTCAAATTCGTCGAACCACTCTTCGCTTGCGCACCGAGGGATTTTTCAATAATCGTCGTGAGTCCACCCGCTTTATTGCCGGGCGATGGATTATTGTTTAATTCAAAATCATTGCGCGCGGTGTAATCTTCCCACCAAGTGATGCGATCCAACAATTTCTGCGCAACTTCAGGCGATTGCGCNNCGCCCGCAATTCCGAGCGCGGGATTCGCGGTTACACCCGAGAGTGCATCGGAACCACCACACTGCAAACCAATAATTAATTCACTTGCCGATACGGTTTCGCGCTGGCATTCATTTACCAGTGGCAACATCGCGCGCAGAGTATCTATGCCTTTTTCAATCGCGAGGCGAGTGCCACCCACATCTTGAATCGTATAGGCGGTAAAGGTTTTGGAATTCGAAAGGCCACACTCTTCCATCACTCGCTGGATCTGCATGGTTTCGCAACCGAGGCCGACCATCATCACACCGCCAAAATTCGGGTGGCGTGCATAGCCGTTGAAAGTGCGACGAAGAGTTTCGTAGCCGTCGCC
>DQHS01000136.1:13400-13750 GCA_003524365.1 Cellvibrio sp.
CCGGAATATCCTGGCTGGCAAAACCAATTGTTTGCCCGTACTTAAGAATAGGTTCGCCTTGGGCGATGTTGCGCACCGCAACTTTGTGCATAGCGGGAATGTCACGCAGGAGGGTGACATCTTTTTCTGCAAACAAAACACCAGCGGGGAGTGATACCTTACAAATACCGACGTTATCACTGTCGTGCAAAACAATAATGCTGCTCACGCTGATCTCTCTCTCGATTCGTTAACCGATGGATGGATTTATGCCGCCGCTCGAACAACCTCTATGAGTGTAGTCCGTTGCTAGACTTTGCTCGCTAAATCGCCGCCTTAAATTTCCTATTTGCATAGTCTGTTTAGTGCGC